>NZ_JADEXI010000770.1:0-1840 GCF_015207185.1 Microcystis sp. LEGE 08355
GGATAAATCAGCTACCCTTGCTAGTTACCAAACAGAAGCCAAAACAATCACTCAAGAGACTAATAATTTAAGAGATGAATTTATTCAAAAACTAGGTGAATTAACTTTTTCAGACCCTTTACCTAGCAGAGAAGAATTAGAAAAACAAATACTAGCTCATACAGATCAGCTTGTGGAGACAATCAACCTTTTATCTACGGGCAAAATTTCAGAAACTCCTCTTGATACTTTAAGCCAAGAAACTGATAGTTTAGTGGCCACAATTACGATTCTATTCGATGCTAATGCTAACGATGCAAACTTGCCAGGACTTAAGCAAGAACTAATCGCTTGGCAAACAAAAGTTAAAGATACTTTGGTTAAATTTTCCACCACTGTGGAATTACAACAGAAAAATGAGTCTTTGATTGCTGAACTGAAGGATAACTTAGACAAATATAGTTCAATTCCTGAAGTAGATGAACCCTTTGAAAAGTTAGTCAAGGAATTTAAAGATAATTTTGCACAACTACAAGTACAAGAAGAAAGTGTTTTATTTCAAACTTTAGACGATTTAATCAATGAAATTAAAGCTAGAGATGAGGGAATCAAACTAAATAAAAGAATTGATATTTTGCTGGAAAAAACCCAAGAACAAGTAGCGGGATTCCCTCAAGAATTAGACCGGGAAGTACAGGGAGAATTAGCCAAATTAATTAAAATACTAGGGATGGCACAGGTGGAACTCAAGAACATTTCCAAACCTGGTGATATCATGCAAGTAAAGTCGGTGGTAGATGCCGGAGAAATTGCGATTAAATCTTTAATAGGTAAACCTAATATTATTCTGGCACAAAAATTACGCTATGCCGCCAGAACGGGATTAAGAAAAACCCAGACAGGTTTTTGGACTCGTCTAGCCGAATTCAGAGATAATCTGTTCCATTCTTTCAAAATACCTACAAAAGTTTTAATTGGATTAGTGTTAGCTCTCCCTTTGAATTGGGGTATTATGAACTCCCTTCCAGTGAAAGATTTGCTTATGTCTTTACCTCCAATCAATACTGAGGGTAAAAGTAACCAAAATACTGAAGACAAAGACGGAAATTTTAGACTCTTGATATTGATATTGATGACAGGCACTTTAGGGGGAGCAGTTAGTCTTTTAACTCGTTTGCAAGATTTTGATAATCCCAAAAACCAAAAATATGACGATGACCTCTTGCCATTTATAATTGGTCTAACTAAGCCGATTTTAGGGGGAAGTTTTGCTTTCTTTATTCTGCTAATTCTTAACTCTAATATTTCTCCCTTAGAAATTCGGGGTGGCACTGAAGATAATCGGAATGGCATCTATTTATATGGACTTTTAACAATGGCTTTTGTGGCTGGATTTAGCGAACGTCTTATTCCCGATTTAATTAATCAAGTGGAGAAAAAAGTAACTGTAGAGGCTAGTTCCACTGGACAGGGACTACCTCCAGCGATTTTGATCGCTCCGCCTCGCCAAAATTTAGAATTAAATGGAATCCAGGAATTTAGCATTAACCCCGTTGGTAACTACACCATCACAATCTCACCGCCAGACAGCGGTAAAATTGATAAAAATACCACTGATGCCAAATTTACCTACACTGCACCTGCACAAGGAAATAATGGGGATAAAATTACTATTACTGCTACTTCTGATTCTGGACAAACTGCCAAGGCTACGGTCACTTTAACTGCATAAAAAAAGACCAAGAGAGCCTTCTAGTTTGATAAAAAAGGATAAGTAGGTAGGTGTTAAAAGTTGTCAGACACCCCCCTTATTAAGTAGGGCAGGGGGGATCCCCCCGCCTATCGGCACCCCCCTTAATAA
>NZ_JADEXI010000771.1:0-1838 GCF_015207185.1 Microcystis sp. LEGE 08355
CCCCATCACCCCTCTCCCTGTTTTTGACCCTCATCCCTTATGATCAATATAGATTAACTTTTGTAAAGGAATCGGAGTTATGGCTTTAACCGTTGGAACAATCGCACCGAACTTTACCACCACCGACGATACTGGAAAAACCGTTTCCCTGTCGGATTTTCAAGGTAAAGTCGTAGTTTTATACTTCTATCCCAAAGATGATACCCCCGGCTGCACCAAGCAAGCGCAAAGCTTCCGGGATAACTACGAACAATACCAAGACAAGGAAATAGTAGTCTTCGGGGTGAGCAGGGATGACCAGGGTTCCCATGCAAAATTTAAAGAAAAATACGGTTTACCCTTCCAATTGCTCGTAGATACCGATGGTGCTATCACCAAAGCTTATGATGTCGATGGGGGTGGCTATTCTAAGCGCGTCACCTATATCATCGATGCAGAAGGCAAAATTAGCCATGTGGATGACAAAGTGAATACCGCTAGTCACGCATCGGATATTCTCTGTGTCGTCGGTTAATTTTCCCTAAAATCTTTTCTGGGTGTGTTAGGGCAGCCTAATACACCCGGTATCTATTTTTTAGTTCACTGATAATCAGTTTTTAATAACCAGATTTAGTCTGATCACCCTGATAAACTTAAACTAACGAAATAGGGATTGCTGAATAAATGTGAAATGTAGGCGAGGCAAGGGTTTTGGGCTTTTCTTGCGAAACAGGTGCAAGGTTTTGAGTCCTGTAGGGGCGAAGCATTCGGGCGATAACCTATCGCTGAAACCGTAGATTTCCTATCCGAATGCTTCGCCCCTAATTTTTGCCGCAAGCCCTATTTAAGGCCTGCTGATGAGGAACTGAATATCAAAAATCGGACTAAAATAATACTATTATCAAATATCTTGGTGGGATTAATCGGCAATCATGGTTAAGTTTAGCAAGTACCTAAAGAGGCTTGGGATTGTTGCTGGAGTGGCTTTTTTGTTGTTGGTTACTCACCGAGCGGCTCCCCGAAAGGCAGTGGAAAATGAGCAGATGAAGGGGGTTTGGTTAACCAATATTGGCACGATATTGTTACATCACACTACGTCCTTAGATGAGGTGTTAAATCATCTTTCGCGATCGGGTTATGACCGGGTGTATTTTAGTGTTTATGGGTTTAGGGGAACACTTTATCCGACTTCCCAACGTCCGACGAATTGGTTGTTTGTGCCGCCGTTGAGCAATCCCTGGCGGGCAGCGGTTAAGGAGTCTTTACGGCAGGGTTTGAAACCATTTGCTTGGTTTGAGTATGGTTTGATGTTATCCCCTAAGGATCCCATTGCCAAAAAGCATCCGGATTGGCTATTAAAAACGCCCGCAGGGAAGACGGTGGTGGAAACCAATGTCTGGTTAGATCCGGCGAATCCGCAGGTACAAGCCTATCTTTTGGGGAATATGGAAGATATTTTAAAAGAAAAAGATTTGGCGGGGATTCAGTTAGATGATCATTGGGCGGTTCCGCGTGTTTTTGGTAATAAAAGTCAGGCTTTAACGAATTTAACCCGCAAGTTGCACGATCATGTCAAGGCGATTAATCCCAAGTTGGTGGTTAGTCTTTCGCCTAATCCTCACTCTTTTGCGGTGAATAAATATAATCAAAATTGGTTGGCTTGGGTGCGTCAAGGGATTGTGGATGAGGTGGTCCTACAGATCTATCGGAAAACTCCCAATCAGGTGGCGGCAAGTCTTTCGGGTTCGGGACTGGCGACAGCTTCCAGGTATGTGCCGGTGGGGGTGGGTTTATATGCGGGTTGGAATCCTGATTTTTCCTTAAAGGGTTTACAAGCTCAGATGAGGACGGTGGAGCAG
>NZ_JADEXI010000772.1:0-1829 GCF_015207185.1 Microcystis sp. LEGE 08355
ATACAATAGCTAAAGACTAAAGGAATTAGCAAGGGCCAATAGGGATGCTTTTCCCCTTGCCAGTGGGAACAGTTGACCCGTCCAATAATTCCTTTGATTGTTAGCTATCTGGTCAGCACCGCAGACAATCGGGTGATCGGATTTCAGTCCTCCAGCCATTTACCCAATTTTTGCAGGAGCCAGATTATGAGTTGACCGAGCTAAAACAGCATTCCGTGTCGCTAAAATCGTATCGACACAAGGAAATTTAAGCAAAAATCTTCTCCCATTTGTTGTAATTAAAGCTACAATCGGAAAAGTCTTTCCCCGTCTCGGATTTGAGACACAAATTTGTTCAGTATCACCTAGATTGAGATTCGATCTTCTAGTTTTGCACAGAAGGAGCAAGAGGAAAACGGCATGACGCAGGCCCACGATGTACTAACCCTTACCGAGCCGCCATTGGATTTAGATTTGATTGACCTAGACGAAGACTTCGATGATGAGGATATCGAGTTAGAGCTAGAAGAAACCAGCGATAGCAACGATGGCAAAAAAACCCGCCGCCTTGCCAGCGCTCGTCGTCGCGACGCCGCTAGAAAAAAACCCTATACAGAAGATTCGATTCGGATTTATCTGCAAGAGATCGGCAGGATTCGGTTATTGAGAGCGGAGGAGGAGATCGAATTAGCGAGAAAAATCGCCGATCTACTGAAATTAGAACGCATTCGCGAAGATTTTTGCCTCTATAGCGATGCTGAATGGGGAAAACAGGTTTTCTTGTTCGAGCGCATCGAGAAAATTATCGCCGAAAAATCGGAAAAAGAACCGAAATTATCGGATATTAAGGCTTATTTAGGTAAGACAGAGCTAATGGCTCCCATGCTGGAAGAATGGCTGGCGAAATCAAAGGAATACTTATCGGCCTTTAAGCGTCGTTTGTACCATGGTCGTCGCGCTAAGGAAAAAATGGTACAATCGAACCTGCGTTTAGTGGTTTCGATCGCCAAAAAATACATGAATCGCGGTCTTTCCTTCCAAGATTTAATTCAAGAAGGTTCCCTCGGTTTGATCCGCGCCGCCGAAAAATTCGACCACGAAAAGGGTTATAAATTCTCCACCTATGCCACTTGGTGGATTCGTCAAGCCATCACCCGGGCGATCGCAGATCAATCCCGCACCATTCGTCTTCCCGTCCACCTCTACGAAACCATCTCCCGGATCAAAAAAACCACCAAGATTCTTTCTCAGGAAATGCGCCGCAAACCCACCGAGGAAGAAATCGCCACTAAGATGGAGATGACCATCGAAAAACTGCGTTTTATTGCCAAATCTGCCCAATTACCGATTTCTCTAGAGACTCCCATCGGTAAAGAAGAAGACTCCCGTTTAGGAGACTTTATCGAAGCGGATGGGGAAACCCCAGAAGATGAAGTTTCTAAAAATTTATTACGCGAGGATTTAGAAAACGTCCTCGATACCCTTAGTCCTCGCGAACGGGATGTGCTGCGTCTGCGCTACGGTTTAGATGACGGCAGGATGAAAACACTCGAAGAAATCGGCCAGATTTTCAACGTCACTCGCGAGCGCATTCGTCAAATAGAAGCCAAGGCCCTGCGGAAACTGCGTCACCCTAACCGCAATAGTATCCTCAAAGAGTACATTCGTTAACTTCCCGCTCTTAAAAAACTAGAAACTGAGTCTCCTTGAGGCTCAGTTTTGCAGTCATCGGAAATTTTGGGTCTGAAACCCCGCCGTTCTAGGTTGGCTTTACGTTAGAATTAAAAGGCCAGTCTCGAAAACCAAGTGGACGGCGCAGCACCTTGAAAACTCGGCTTAGGGGGTTCCGA
>NZ_JADEXI010000773.1:0-1827 GCF_015207185.1 Microcystis sp. LEGE 08355
TCTGTTAAGGCAGGTGCGGAACCCCGCAAGGGAAAGAAGCAGAAACCCAAATCGTGAGGTTTGGGAATCACCGTCCGTTTACGGCGGTGAGGATGTCAATTTCCGGGTTCTGTAATTAATTATCGGGGTTGAAACTTGTTCAACCCTTTTTTAGTCCTATTCCCACTAGAAAAATAGCCTCTGGAGTTTATGACTAAAATTGTCATCATCGGTGCGGGGATAGTGGGGGCTACCATTGCCTACGAATTAAGCGCCATCGAAGGATTAGAAATTACCCTCATTGATGAAAAAAAACCGGGACAAGGAGCAACCGGGGCAGCTTTAGGGATTTTAATGGGTATTATCAGCCATAAAACCAAAGGTAGAGCCTGGAAACTGCGGCAAGAAAGTTTAAAACGTTACGAAACCCTCCTTCCTGAGCTAGAATCCCTCACCGGACTGACTATTCCCTGTAACCGTGATGGTATTGTCCTCCTGCGATCGAGTGCCGAAGACGAAGAAAATTGGCGCAAGTTAGCCCAAATCCGCCAAGAACAGGGATATTGTCTAGAAATCTGGGATAAAGAGACTTTAAACCAAAAATGTCCCCAGGTGGCCAGCGATCATCTCCAGGGTGCTATCTATTCTCCCAGTGATCATCAAATTAATCCGGCCCTGCTCACGGAAGCCCTCGTCACTGCTGCCGCAAGAAGGGGGGTAAAATGTCAATTTGGGGTAAAAGTTGAAAATTTCGGCAAGACAGAGCTTCAAGGCTCTAATTTGAGGCAATGCACCCACATTTATAGTTCTAATGGTATAGAGGAAAGCGACTTTTTGATTCTTTCTGCGGGAATTGGTTCCACTGCTTTAACCGAAACTCTTACCCATCCAGTGGAGATCCGACCGGTTTTAGGGCAAGCTTTACAGATAAAATTGACGCAAACCTTAGAAAATTCCGATTTTAAGCCGATTTTAACGGGAAATGACCTGCATATTCTGCCTTTGGCCGGAGCAGAATACTGGATTGGAGCAACGGTGGAATTTATGGACGAAAAGGGCGAAATTATCGCCGATACTGCCCTATTAGAACAAGTGTATCAAAAGGCGATCACTTTTTGTCCCTCTTTGGCCTCGGGTGCGATCGTGCGTACTTGGTCCGGTAAGCGACCGCGACCGGAGAAAAAATCCGCTCCCATCATCGAATATTTGCCCGGACACGATAACGTTATTCTGGCCTCGGGACACTACCGCAACGGGGTTTTATTGGCTCCTGCTACCGCTAAAATCGTCAGGGAAATGTTAAGTGATAAGTTAGGGTTGGCTGAAAAAGTTTGTTGATGGGGTTAGGAGTCGGTCGTCAGTATTCTCCGAGTCAGGGGATTATTTTTATTTATTCTCCCCTCTCCCCTCTCCCCTCTCTACAATAATTACTCGCAGCCAGAAATACGTTGGGTTACTATCATACTTTGTGCTTTTTGTCAAAAAAACTTTTTTTTTGCAATAAAACTACATAAAAAAAAGATCATCGTTGTGGGTGAAATTGACTGATTTACCCGTCTTAATTAGGATCACCTTCTAGGTGTGGCAAGGGTTTCAACCATTGCTGCCCAAAAAGGCACAAAACAACCCATTATGAAATTCTATCAAATCGCTGTAACCCTTATAACATCGTTGTTAAATAAAAATCTTTCTCAATTAATTTTTAAGAATTTATAAATATTGCGTAATGTTAATTTAAATATTCTCAAGTTTTTGCAGTCAATAAATAATTTTTGCTTATCTTTGTCGGAGAATAGAACTCCTGCAACAATCCAACATCTACCATTGGGTTAGGAGTCAGTTATCAGT
>NZ_JADEXI010000774.1:0-1809 GCF_015207185.1 Microcystis sp. LEGE 08355
AAAAGGTTGGCGAACCTTTAAAATCGGAAGTAAATGTTCTCAAAACCCACACCCCCCCCACCCATTTAAACCCAGTGCCAGGAGCGACACCGATGAGGGAATCTGCTTATTCTTCCCACTCTCGTCCCCAAAAACCGTCTTTAGCTAGAGCTAACGGTGAGCGGACAGGCACTGCTGTACCTGCCCTGAGAGCCACCGCTCAGGAGGAAACTTTCACCCCCTATACTCAGGGCAATGTGGTGGTGAAGGCAGCTGATCGTCAACCGGCACTTAATCCCCCCCGTCGTCGTCCCCGTCGCTCGCGCCCCCCAGCAGCGGGCAACTCCCAGCCGGCAGCCCCAGAAACGGTAAAAACTGCCCTAGTCGCACCGAAACGGAGACGACCGGCCCGCAGAAAACTACGACTCGATCGAGTGGCAATATTGGGGGTAGGATTAGTGGGAACGCTCGCAGTTTTGTCCTTGGGGGTGAAGGCAATTGTCGATAGTCAATCTCCTTTGGCAGCTTTGCAAGGGGAACAGTTACCGATTTCTTTAAATACTCCCATACTAGAAATTCCTTCGGCTAACGCGGAGGTTATGGAAGGGAATCCCTTAGGCAAGGAAACGGCTAAGGAGACGATTCAAGCTTGGTTAGCAGCAAAATCGGCTGCTTTTGGCAGTGAACACCAAAAAGAGCAATTGAAAGAGGTTTTAACGGGTTCAGCTTTGGAAATTTGGCAAAAACGGGCGGCGGCTTTACAGGGAAATAACTATTGGCGCTACGATCATCAGGTGGATGTGCGCTCGGTTACTAATAATGCGAAAAATCCTAATTTAGCGACAGTAGAAGCGATAGTCAACGAAAAGGCCATGTATTTCCATAATGGCAAGGAAATTGTCAAGCGTTCCTATAATGAGTCCTTGAACCTGCGCTATGATTTGGTACGGCAAGGAGATAAATGGTTGATCGAAAAAACCCAAGTCTTACCCTAATTTTTTCCGATTAAATCCCCAAAAACTAGGCTTTAGGCTGCCCGCACACCCAATTAAGGCTGCATGGCAGCCTTTTCAGTGGCAAGTGGCAAGTGGGGGAGCAGGGGAGCAGGGAGAAAAAAGCTGATCACTGATAACTGATCACTGATAACTGATAACTGAATTCCGACTGCCCCAAAAGGAAAACTTTGTACCTCACCATTAAGATAACTTCTATATCTTTAGACTGATAAATACTCGATTCCCTTAATATTTTTTAACATAAAATCTGCTCTTTGATTGCTGTCATTGGTTCCCTAGAAGTCAAGCTAATGAGTTATGATACTAGGTAGGAATCCATAGTTCTTAGAGGAGGAAAGCGGGGCAATCTCAATGTTTTGCCCACCGACAAGACCATGATTTTGATCTTTTAAAAGTCTCGCATAAGTCTTTAAGAACTTTTAAAATCAGCATTCACAAGGAGGGATATTATGACAGGTAAGAGTAAACGCGGTTTTGCCTCTATGGATCAAGCTAAACAAAGGGAAATCGCTAGTAAAGGTGGTAAAGCTGCTCATCAAAAAGGTACAGCCCACGAATTTACCTCCGAAGAAGCTCGCGAAGCGGGACGAAAGGGTGGTGAAGCAGTTAGCCGGGATCGCGCCCACATGGCAGCTATTGGACGGGAAGGGGGTAAAAATTCCCACAAAGGCAGTCGCAAAAACTTAAACTCCGAAGAAAATTACCCAACCAACGAGTCTATAGGTGAAAATTCCTCAGATTTCAGCAACTCGGAGGCAAATAGTTGACTTTTCTTGACTTTTTCTCAGACTGAGAGGGTTTTGGGGTGTTGGGG
>NZ_JADEXI010000775.1:0-1804 GCF_015207185.1 Microcystis sp. LEGE 08355
ACAGGAACTCTTGCCATGGAGATAATCCTTAAGAGTAAAGTTAAAGTCCCGAACCGCAACACAATCAAGATGTCTTGTCTAACAACGCTTTACCAATAAAGCTTAGAGGGAATCCGAACTAGGGAAGCATTCGGAGGTCTGGGCCAGATTGTGTCTCGATGCGGTAGTCTCTACTTGCGTCGCCTAAATTGGTCTAGGCAAGCCCCGTCGCTTTTAGGGCGGGGTTAGTGACAATTATCCCTTGCTAGGCTAGGCTAAGGGCATTATAATCCCTGTTCCCCTCGATCGACTACAAAAGATAGCTTCGCACCGCTTCCACTAGCCTTTCTGTCCAAAAATTGGCTAATTCTAGGGTTTCTGCTTCCACCATCACCCGAATTAACGGTTCTGTCCCGGAAGCGCGCACCAAAATTCGGCCTTTTTCTGCCATGGCTGTCTCAGCTTGGCGGATTTCACGCCGTAAAGGTTCACATTGCTGCCAATTACGTCGCACTTCTCTATCTTCCACCCGCACATTGCGTAAAATCTGCGGATAGGTGACAAAGCTATGATCGACTAATTTAGCCAAGGAAACTGCCGATTTCTGCACTAAAACCGCTAAATGTAGGGCGGTTTGCATTCCATCCCCAGAAACCCCGTAATGATGGCAGAGAATATGACCAGATTGTTCACCCCCTAGCATGGCTCCCGTTTCCCACATTTGCGCCTGAACGTGCTGATCACCCACGGCAGTCCGCAAGAATTGACCCCCCAGTTTTTGCCAAGCGCGTTCAAAGCCTAAATTAGCCATCACCGTTGCTACTAATAACCCATCGGGTAGCTGTCCTGCTTCTAAGAGGGAACGACCCCAAAAATAGAGGATATAATCGCCATCTACTACTCTACCCTGACTATCCACGGCCAAGACTCGATCGGCATCGCCATCGAAGGCAAACCCTAAATCCGCTTGCTGATTAATCACCGCCGCCTGTAAGCTTTCTAAATGGGTAGAACCACAATTAACGTTAATGCGATCGCCATCGGCTTGATCGTGTAGGCAGATAACTTCCGCCCCCAAGGTTTGGAATACTAAAGGTGCTAGGTTAACGGCTGCCCCCCAAGCTAGATCCAAAACTATTTTTAATCCCGATAGGTTAATATCCATCCCGACGGAATCAATGACAGCTTGATAATATTTTTGGATTAATTCGGGACAAAAAGTCGCTTTTCCCCAATTTTTCGGTTTATCTGCTAATTCTAAATTGCCTCTTAAACCCGCTTCTATCTGTGCCGCTAAACTGCCAGACAATTTTAAACCGCTGCCGTCAAAAAATTTAATGCCGTTATCTTCAGGAGGATTATGACTGGCAGAAATCATGATCCCCCCCATCGCTTCGCTTTCTCTGGTTAAATAGGCGACGCAGGGAGTGGGACATAATCCCAGTTGCCAGACTTCTATTCCCGCCCAAGTTAAACCCGCAATCATAGCATTGGCTAACATATCACTGGAATTACGGGAATCTTGACCGATAATTACTGGTTTGGTGACACCAGCTTGATTTTTTAATACCTGTCCTGCCCAAAATCCGATTTGTAGCGCTAGGGGGGCAGTTAATAATTCTCCCACTTGGCCGCGAATTCCGTCCGTGCCAAACAGGGGTGATGGCGGTAATTCGATTAAACCCCCTAAGGATAACAGGGGATGCGATCGAGCTTTTTGCCCATTTTGATACGATAGAGACGCTACCATGGCCGATTCCTTTCCTCACACAACACATTCAGAGGATAACATGATCACCGATTTTTTAAAATCAATGTTCCCAGT
>NZ_JADEXI010000776.1:0-1799 GCF_015207185.1 Microcystis sp. LEGE 08355
ATATCACCCTTTGCCTGTTACTGTCCCCGATTGGTTTGATAGACGTAAAAGTTAAATAAATCGAATAAACTGCCAACAAAAGCAAAGGTGACAGCGATGGTTAACATTCCTTGTAGGGGATAACCGTCGCCGAAAATGGTTAAAAATTGCAGGATTTGGCTAAAACCGGTCTGAGAAACCCAAGTAAAGCCAGGGACATGACTGGTGGCCAATAAAGCAGCTAAAATAGAACCTACCAAGAGGACGGGGGCAACAAAACTTAATAGGGTGGAAAATAGCAGCGAACGGAGCAAAGTAAGCATGGGTGCTGATCTCCAGAGAATTAGGGGGCGATCGAACGGGAATAGGAATCTACACTCGCTCCCCTATAGAATATACGTTCATCTCGGCTAGGGGCGGTTTGTTAAAAAATCTTAAAATATCATTAAGATTCTTGGTTAAGAACGATTAAGTGGTAAACAAAAGTCAACCCGATAATTGCTGGGGCAGCCTTTTTCAGTGATCAGTGTAGGGTGTAGGGTGTGGGGTGTAGGGTGTAGGGTGTAGGAGGGAAAAGTACCACTTTCAGGCTTGGCGGTGCCAACTGTGGCACCGGGACTGACTCCTGTCTCCTGATAACTGGAACTACCTGAAGCATTGATCCCCGTGGTGTGGTACTGTCAATTCAGTGTATTTATCGGCACTGGCTTAAGATTTGTCGCTATTGTCCTCCCCTTCTCCTGTCGCTGTTTTTGAGGCTTTCTATGACCGACATTCCCTTCACCCTAGACCAACTGAGAATTCTCAAAGCGATCGCTGCCGAAGGAAGCTTTAAACGGGCGGCAGATACCCTGTATGTATCTCAACCGGCGGTCAGTCTTCAGGTACAAAACCTCGAAAAACAGCTAAATGTGCCGTTATTTGACCGGGGCGGTCGGAAAGCCCAATTAACAGAAGCGGGACACCTACTCTTAAGCTACGGCGAAAAAATTATCACTCTCTGTCAAGAAACCTGTCGGGCGATCGAAGATCTACAAAATCTGCAAGGGGGAACCCTAATCATCGGTGCTTCCCAAACCACGGGAACCTATCTTCTTCCCCGCATGATCGGGATTTTTCGGCAAAAATACCCAGAAGTATCCGTACAGCTACAAGTTCATTCCACCCGTCGCACCTCTTGGAGCGTTGCTAACGGTCAAGTGGATTTAGCCATTATCGGGGGAGAAGTTCCCGCCGAATTACAAGAAACCCTGCGGATTATCCCCTACGCAGACGATGAACTGGCTTTAGTCCTGCCTATTTTTCATCCTCTGTCTAAGGTAGAAATGATTCAAAAAGAGGATTTATATCGACTAAAATTTATCACCCTCGATTCCCAATCGACGATTCGCAAAGTCATCGACAAGGTTTTAACCCGTTGCGAGATCGATACCAAACGCTTAAAAGTGGAGATGGAACTTAACTCGATCGAGGCGATTAAAAATGCCGTACAATCCGGTTTAGGGGCGGCTTTTGTCTCGGTGACAGCGATCGAAAAAGAACTACAAATGGGAGTTATCCACGCGACCAGAATTAAAGATGTGGAAGTACGACGCACCTTGTCGGTAATTATTAACCCGAATCGCTATCGCTCGAAAGCTGCCGAAGCTTTTACCCTAGAAATACTACCCCAATTCTCCACCTATCCGGAATATCTGGCTGACGACCACAACTTTGAACCGATTCCTAACTCGCAACCCGCCGAAATTATGAGTAAATAGGGTTGGCTGAATAAATCTAAAAACCTTGTTGGGTAAGACTTTTAGACTTTTTGGTTTCCA
>NZ_JADEXI010000777.1:0-1794 GCF_015207185.1 Microcystis sp. LEGE 08355
CTATTATTAGGATTAGAGCGAGGAGAATTAGAAGTTATTCTCTTGGCAATTTCAATCAAACCAGACTGGGTAATTATAGATGAGAAATTAGCAAGAAGAGTTGCCAAAGCTATGGAATTACTCGTCAAAGGAACATTAGGAATTCTCTTGGTTGGTTTTTATGCAGGTTATCTATCTAAACAAGAAATTTTAGATTTATCACAACAGTTAGTTGATTATGGAACTCGTATTAGTTCTCCGATTCTTAATTGGCTAAAAACAGAATTAGACAATGATCATTAATATCAAATCAATGCAAAATAAACTACCATGAAACAACTAATCGTACACATTCGTGACCAAGAAAAAGCAGAAACACTCTCTAAAATTTTAACTGCTTTAGATTTTGTTGACTCCGTAGAAATCATCGAAGATCAAACAACATTATCTGATAACGAGCAAGACTTCTTTGCCCTGGCAGGATTGTGGGAAGACAGGGATATTACCCCTAAATCTATCCGTGAAGCAGCATGGCGAGAAGAAAACCGATGATTTTATGTGACACCAATATCCTCATTGAATTCTATAAAAACAAACATAGAATTATCGAAGAGCTTCGCCATATTGGACTAAATCAACTAGCCATTAGTTCCATTACTCAAGCCGAATTATATTATGGAGCAATCAATAAAAATGAACTCAACAAAATCAAAAGACATCTCGGATTGCTACATACCTTTCCTGTAGATGTCGCAATATCCAATCAATTTATTAACTTAATGGAAACCTACTCCCTCAGTCACAAACTCAACATCCCTGACTCTATCATTGCCTCAACAGCATTAGTGCAGAATATTAAGCTATATACATTGAATTTGAGAGATTTTTGTTTTATTCAAGGCTTAGAACTCTATGATCTGTCAAATGAATAACCCATCAACGTTAGCATTTTCCAGCGTTCAGCGAACCAGTCATAAATTAGTCAAAAAATCAAAGAGAATGAAGATAATTGTTAATTCTATTCCCAACTTAGTCCCTTTAATCCTTCATTTTGGGGGGGAGGTCGCCTGAAGAGAAGTGTATCAAAGTATTAGGGATGTTAGTCGCTGGTGGCGGTGATTCTTGTCCCATTAATTAACAATGATTAATTATTAATTAATCGGCAAAATTAAGTAAAATAGTAATAGACCAAATTAGAGAGAAAAAATCATCTATGGCAACTACATCCGAAGACGTATGGAGACTCTTAGCCGAATTAGCGACTGCTCAAGCCGAATTAACTGCTGCTCAAGCCGAATTAACTGCTGCTCAAAAAGAAACTGACAAACAACTCAAGGAAACTGACCTACTATTGAAGGAAGTTAGTCAACAACAGAAAGAAAACGCCCAACAACAGAAGAAGACTGACAAACAACTCAAAGAATTAGGTCAGCAAATTGGGGGACTAGGAGCAAAATTCGGCAGCTTTACCGAAGGACTTGCCCTTCCCTCAATGGAAAAGATTCTCAGACAACGGTTCGGTATGAAAGTTGTTAGTCCCAGTGTCCGAGCAAGCGAAGATGGACAACACCTAGAAATTGATGTCCTTGCCTATACTAATGGTGAGCTAAATACTGCCTATATCGTTGAGGTTAAAAGTCATGCTAGAGAGGAATCCATTACACAATTAAAAAGTATTTTGCAACGGTTTCGCCGCTTTTTTCCTGAACACAAAGATAAAAAACTCTATGGCATATTAGCGGCGGTTGATTTATCCCCAGAATTACGGGAAAAAATTCTGCAAGAAGGGTTTTATGTGGCTCGGATTCATGACCA
>NZ_JADEXI010000778.1:0-1789 GCF_015207185.1 Microcystis sp. LEGE 08355
CCACATAGGCATTAAAATAGACGATCTGCTCCACGTCCCGCAGGGGCATATCGAGCAGGATACTGAGATAACTGGGAATACCTTTGAGATACCAAACGTGGGTGACGGGGGCAGCTAATTTGATAAAACCCATGCGATGACGACGTACCCGCGACTCGGTGACTTCCACCCCGCAACGTTCACAGACAATTCCCCGGTGACGGACGCGTTTGTATTTACCACACCAACATTCCCAGTCTTTCGAGGGGCCAAAAATTTTCTCGCAGAATAACCCATCCATTTCCGGTTTGAGAGTCCGATAGTTGATCGTTTCTGGTTTGGTTACTTCTCCGACGAGTTGACCGTTAGGTAGGGTTCTTTCTCCCCATTGCCGAATTCTCTCGGGGGACGCTAAACCGATTTTGACGTAATCAAATCTTTGATCTGTTGGAGTCTTCATTCTGAATTTTTTACTATGGGTAATGATTCTGGGATAAGCGATCGCTCTCGCGTTCTCGATGCCCCGATGACAACTATTAGGCAGAAACGACAGTTAACTCAGTCACTTTTTCTTGGGGTCAAACTGGCCCGATCGAGTCCGGGACATTACATTATACAATTTTTCCAGTTCGATCGACCATTAAGTGATATTTTCCCAGATGATGATGCTACCGTCGGCCGCAGCCGCTGCTAGGTGACAATAATCGGGGCTGAGAACTAAACTGGAGATCGGTGATGATCGCCCATTGTCGGTGCTAAGAGTTGCGATCGCCTGTTGAGAATTGGCTAACCAGATTTTAATCTCTCCGTCGGTTCCCCCGGTAAATAACCATTGACCCTCCTCTGCAAATACCAAGCTTGTCACCTGACCATTATGGGCATTAATCACCCGAATTGGCGCAAAATGACCGCTTTTCTCCGGGTCGTATTGCCAGATTTTCACCGTCCCATCCACACAACCGGCGGCAATAATCTGACTATCGGCAGCGATCGCCAGACTCTGCACCGAAGAAACGTTACCGGATAGGACGGCAATTTTTTCTCCCGATCCCAATTGCCAGAGGGTAACAGTGCCATCACCTCCAGCTGCGGCGATAAAATCTTGATTAGGAGCCACTGCTAGGGCATAAATTGCCCCTAGACTGTCATAGGAGCTAAATGCTTCGTTTTCCTGCTCTAAATTCCACTGTTTTAGGGTTTGATCGTAACTACCGCTAACCAAAAAATGCCAACGGGGGGCAAAATCCAGACCATGAATCGAACCGAGATGACCGAGGAAAATTTGATTTAATTCCAGACTACTGCCATCGCTGGCTAAAGTCCATAATTTAACGGTTTGATCGAATCCTCCCGTCGCTAGATGATAATCGCCGTTTCCAGTCACTGCTAGGGCTAAAATGCCCTGATCGTGAGCTTCCACCGTATTAATCAGGGTTCCTGTGGCAAAATCCCAGATTTTTAGGGTACGATCCCAACTAACGCTAATTAAAAACTGTTGATTCTCGGTAATTGCGATCGCTGTAATCATTTCCCGATGGGCGGCCAGACGGCGATAATAGTGCCAATGGGGGATATCGACGGGGGGGGAAGTGGGAGTTAAATTAAGGGTAGGTAGGGTGATTTGTGGCTCATTTTCCGCTTTTGTGGCGGGAATATCGGCCGATTCTTCGTTAAGCGGCAAAATATCTCTGTGTAAGCGACCGTAGGATTTTTCCAGATGTTCGATGCGTTCCAGCAGCCCGTTACGGTTGATATATTGAATAATTTGATTGTGGGACTGTTCGAGGACGAGAATATTCTCCTCTAATTC
>NZ_JADEXI010000779.1:0-1785 GCF_015207185.1 Microcystis sp. LEGE 08355
TAATACCATTTTTCTAAAGTAATGGCAGAGATGGTTAATCGCCCTCACCCCTAACCCCCCACCCCCCCGATGTCGGGGGGGCAAGGGGGGGTAAGATACCTGCCAAGAATAAAGAAAAATGGTATAACTTCCATACCAAAGCGTTGTCTGAGAATCGTTTCCATTGAAGGAAGGGCAAGTCCTTCGGTAAAGCTGCCGAATTTGGCACCGAGTCCCCCAATTTGCTGTCCTAATTCTTTGAGTTGTTTGTCAGTTTTCTTCTGTTGCTGACTAACTTCCTTCAATAGTAGGTCAGTCTCCTTCAGTTGTTTGTCGGTTTCTTTTTGAGCGGCAGTTAATTCGGCTAAGAGTCGCTAATTCGGCTAAGAGTCGCCATACGTCTTCGGATGTAGTTGTCATAGCTAATTTTTTCTCTCTGATTTGGTCTATTGCTATTTTACTGAATTTTGCCGATTCATAAGGAAGATTTTTGACTAATTTACCAATGCGATGGAGTAAATTTTATGTTAATCACTAAACTTCCCTGATGTCAAGATACTCAAAACGATAAAACTGCTAATGGAGACAATCAATGATGCAAAGAATTCACGCCTTAAAACAACTCTATGAGATTGATGACTCTCAATGGCTAGGAGAAACCGTTAGCTTGCTTAGAAATCATCAATTTCAACAGCTACACTTAGAACATTTAATCGAGGAATTAGAGGATTTGGGCAAAGAAAAGAAAAATGCGGTAGCCAGTCTTTTAGAACAGGTTATCCGCCATTTATTAATTATTACTGCAATACTGGACTAAGGAGGCAGAATATAAGACAATTAATTGGCAGGAAGAAATTTATAATTTTCGGACTCAATTAAGGCGAAAAATGACGGCTAATCTCCGTAATTCTTGAGAAGAAGAATTAAACTCTATCTACCAAGATGCGTTAGGTTTTGTCAAAATCAAAACAGCGAATACTGTTATTTTTACCTCTCAATGTCCTTACTCACTAGAACAATTACTAGATCGCTCTTGGTTGCCATAAAAATCAGATCAAGAAAAGGATGTTATGACAGTAATTAAAGAATTAGAACAATTAGAACAAGGAAAGGTAGGTTTTTTCTGGAGAAAATTATTTTAAAATTATTTTGATAAAACTTAACAAAAATCCACCAAAAAACTATTGACTTGGAACCCCACAAGTAGTACAGTTAGCTTCAATCGTATTTGCTCAAATAATGAAAACTGATAAAATCTTTTATACCCTATTTCAAGTCTTTCCCGAACTTCTCTTTCAACTGCTGGGGGAATCTCCCAATCTGGCGCAAAATTATCAATTTAAGTCAATCGAAATCAAAGAATTGGCTTTTCGACTTGATGGGGTATTTATTCCCGATGCAGACCACCCAGATTATCCGCTTTACTTTGTCGAAGTTCAATTTCAAAAGGACGAGGATTTTTATTGGCGATTCATCCCTCAAATTTTCCTCTATCTCAAGCAGTATAAGCCTGAACGTACTTGCTGTCCCGTAATTATCTGGGGAAGGCGACGCTTAGACACCGGGTTTCCCCTCGCTTACCAGAATTTGCTAAACTTAGAGCAGATGCAACGGATATATCTCGATGAAATCGAGGGTGAATCCCCTCCATCTCTTGGGATAAGTATCCTCCAGTTTATCCAGGGTAAGCTCATCTAATTTGGTATAAATTGTACTTGACAAAGATTTCTGAATAGGGTAATCAAATCGCCATAGCACCGTCCCGCACTGCCAGTACCCAGACTTAGCCGCTGCTACCTCTGTATA
>NZ_JADEXI010000780.1:0-1779 GCF_015207185.1 Microcystis sp. LEGE 08355
TCAACGGTACAGCCATTTTTAAGTAAAAAATGTACCCAGTAGCCTCTTTTCAATTTTTTCTTAGAAGCGACCTGCAGTAAGGGTTTTGTTAATTTTTTAGTATTTATGTATGGGGGAAGTCCAGTTAGAAAAGCAGAAAATCGCCGAATTTTTGCAAATTGCCCCGCCAGACACCGAATTAACCCTCGATCGCACTCCTTTGTTTATTCTCCACGATACAGCTTGGAGTATGACTGCGGGTAACATCGAAGAACAGAAAAAATATGCTCGCGGTCCGATGAAATTGGGTCCCAATGTTTACATCCCCCGCAAACCGAATTCCAGGGATAGAGACATTTTAGACTCGATCGCCCGGCCTTTTTTTGAACGTCACCGTCCCACTGCCACTTTTTATGAACAAGCGGCCGAAATGCTGCCCGCAGACACCAGAGATCAATTAGTGCGTCAACTGTGGCAACTTACCCCAGAAACTATCCGCGTCAAGGGTTTTGCACTTGCTTTAGAGGGTGTTCCTTTGAGTACGCGATCGGCTCCTGAGTTAGAAAAAAGAGCAAGAATTTGGTTAAATACGCCTTCAGAAGCCGTCTTTAGGCGTTTAGTCAAGCAATATCCCATAAATTACTTTGATGGGGCAAAAACTACCGCATTATGGGCAACAGAAGCGATTTGTCAGCAGCTATCTCACCCTAATTGCGATCGCTTGCGACCGGTTTTTGCCGAAAGAAATCGTCGGGTTATCTCCAGTGTTAACATTGAACTGGTACAAGCGCCAGGATCCCACTGTTTGACCAAAGGACGCTTGCAACCCCTCCCCGGTTACAGCGATTTTCAATACCAACAAACGGCGAAATATTATCTCCTCGCAGCCTTACAAACGGGACAATTACCGCAAATTGTCAGCCATTTTGCCGTCGATAGTTTTCTGATTAATCAAGGAAAATATCCCCATTGTGACCCCCGGGGTTTTGATCTACAACGTCTCTACAATCTCATCAGTGAAGCTTTGGATTATGAACCCGGCACTGTTTACGGTATCGTCCCTCGTTACGGCACAAATATTCTAGCCGGTGATAATATTTGGTGGCATAATCGAGTTTTTGATGCGCCCAATTTACCCACAACTTTAAATTAGACCTGATCATTTAGAAATGTCCACTTCTCCCAAAGCTTCTAGATAGGTAATCGCCGCTTCTAAAGGAGAATCGTAGCCATAGGAAAACTCCTCAAACCAGCGTCCTTCCTCCGATTTGGTATCCAATTTATCTAACCATTGCTTCGCCTTTCTAGTTAAAGCTTCTCGCTTGCGCTGCTGTTTTAATGCCGCCGCTTTTTCTTTTTCCGCTGCCTCTTGTTGTTGCCTTTCTTGGTTTTCTAAGGCTAAAGCTTTTAAAACCGCATCGGTAGAAGAATCGCCGGCATAATTAACCTTAAATTCGGCCGGGGAACGATCTTTTTCTTGGCGAGAAGAAGGGGACGGCATCGGTTTTTCCTGATCCCGTTTCTGGTATTCTGCCTTCATTTGTGCCAGTAAATCTTCTATTTCTCCCATAATGATCAAGTTAGAAAGTAAAAAGTTAAAAAGATAATTGCTCTGATTCCCTCTGCCTTAATAACTAAGTAGGGTCTGCTGAATAAATCTAAAAACCTTGTTGGATAAGAATTTTAGACTTTTTTCCCATCAAAAAGTGCCAGACCTTGGGGGGATCGGGGGGGAAATTTAGGCTCTTTTTCCCTGAAAATTAGGTAATTGACCCCCTGAAAATGGGTAAAACCCCACAC
>NZ_JADEXI010000781.1:0-1774 GCF_015207185.1 Microcystis sp. LEGE 08355
TGCCCAAGCCCCAGAACAGCTAACTATGATAGATTTAGGAGAAGCTGAACCCATAGACAAATTAGTGAAAGAGTTTCGGGAATCGGTAGAAAACCCACGAGGATTAAGTGTGGCCGTATTTAAGAAACAAGAGGATATACTGTCAAAAATTGAACTAAGCCAGCTTATTTTTGACAAAATCAAGCCTTATCTCACCCAAGAATTAATTATCTGTCCCGATGGCGAATTAAACTGCTTACCCTTTGAAATTTTACCCACCGATAAAGGCAGCTACTTAATGGATGAATATCGCTGCAACTTCTTAAATGTAGGACGAGATATCCTGCGCTTTAAAGCCAAAATTCCCGCAAAAGTCACCTATCCCCTCGTTATCGCTAACCCTGACTATAACTTAGCTAGTCCCGAAAATACGCCCTCAACTGCCGAAAATGAGGAAAAATTCCCCTTTAAACCATCCTTACGCGATTTAGCCACCTCTCGACAAGGACAAATATTCAACTCCCTCCCCGGCACCGAAATCGAAGGCGAAAAAATCGCTAAAATACTCAGAGTCAAACCCGTTACCGCCGCCAAAGCTTTAAAACCTCTTGTCTCCAAAGCCCAAAAAGCCCCTTATATTCTCCATATCGCTACTCATGGCTACTTTCTCGGCGATATAACCCCCGAACTGGACACAATTAACCAAAACTTCATGTTATCGAGTCTTTCCGCCTCAGAAAGATTCCAAGTCGGCACCAGGCAAAATCCCCTGTTGCGTTCAGGTTTAGCCTTTGCGGGGGTGAATACGATGTTAAACGGCGGTAAACTACCCGAAGAAGCCGAAGATGGCTTATTAACTTCCCTAGACGTGCAATCTATCAACTTAGCAGGGACAGAGTTAGTCGTTACCTCCGCCTGTGAAACCGCCTTAGGAGACCTCTACACAGGAGAAACCCTCATCGGTTTGCGTCGTTCCTTCATCCAAGCAGGAGCAAAAACCGTTATTATCAGCCTTTGGAAAGTGGAGGATGTGGCTACCACTATCTTAATGCAGTATTTCTATTATTATCTCCTGAAAGCCAAACTTAGCAAAGCAGAAGCTTTGAGAAAAGCCAAATCTAGCCTCCAGCGTCTCACCATCGCCAAAATGCGTTCCCAATGGCTAACGGAAGATGCCATCAAATCGGCAGAAAAACACAGTATAGGAACTGCTGCCCATTTACGAGAATTAAGTCAAAAATCTGATTTAGAACGCCCTTATGAAGCTCCTAAGTATTGGGCAGCTTTTATTTGTTTAGGGAATCCAGCCGGTCTTCCGCTTTTACCACAGGCGAGCAAGGGACAAAATCTGAAATGAGGAAACTACAATTTCAAGATATCCCTTTATTTTTAGATTAGCCGAACCTCCCCCCCTTGCCCCCCGACATCGGGGGGTTGGGGTAGGGTTGATTCAAGGCAGGGTTGATTCAGCAGGGTTGATTCAAGGTAGGGTTGATTCAAGGTAGGGTTGATTCAAGGTAGGGTTGATTCAAGGTAGGGTTGATTCATGAATCAACCCTACTAGATGAACGTAGGTTGGGCTTCGGCCGTGAGCTTTTGCCGAACGGTTGAAGCATGAAACCCAACGCCCGATTATGTTACGCTACCGCTAACCCATCCTACAAATAATGGCTCTTCGGTTTATGTTATGCAATGAACGGGGGTTATAGAGGATGTAACCCTTGTATAGAAAGGCATTTAGCGATTTTTGTCAATTATTTTTGTCTAGAGCGAACTAATCAATTAAGTCTCTTGC
>NZ_JADEXI010000782.1:0-1773 GCF_015207185.1 Microcystis sp. LEGE 08355
GCAACATCACCAGAATGGTAATTACTGCCAATGCCCCACCTAAACTCAAACGCTGTAGGTATTCCATGAAGGTGATATTAATAGAATCACCAACGATATAAGTAGCGGGATCACCAACAATAGTTAATAATCCAGAACTGTTGGCCACGAAAACCATCAGGATTAAGAGCGGCACAAAATCCACCCCTATATCTTGAGCTAGGGGTGGAATTAAAGGTGCTAATAACATCACCGTGGTAGCGTTGGGTAATACCGCACAGATTGGGGTAGTAATGGCAACAATTCCTATTAGTAATAATTTGCCCTGTCCCTTGGCTAAAAGCACCATTTGTGCTGCTAAATAATCAAAGATCTTCGTTGGTTCAAAGGCTCTCACTAACACCATCACCCCAAAAAATAGGGCGAGAGTGGCATAACTACGACTGATATAACCCACCGCCTCCTGGAGAGTCATGATATGGGTAAAAACTAAGATTAAAGCTCCTAATAAAGCCGCTACGGTAATATGGAGCCACTCGAACATAATAACCACAATGACTGCAATAAAAGTCATCGCAGCAATCCACATTGGTAAAGATTCCAGCATTTTTGATCCTGTTTTTACTTTCGGTTTCTCGATAGGACTAAAAGTTTGCCCAAAGAATGTACAGCAAACTCATAGAAAATATGGTTATCTACGGAAAATCTTAAAATTGTTGCGATCGGTAAGCTGACATGAGAATCCCCATAAACAATGTCTCCTGTAAGTTATGACTATCAAGTAGTACCAGCGACATAACTGAACCGATCAAGACATTGCTAGGAATGTAGTGATGTTTCAGTCTTCCCCCCCACGCCGACGAAGTTAGCTGACGGGCTAGGATAGAGAGATATCCTTTTCTAGGCTAAAAAATCTAGAAATACGCCCCCAAATGTGGTTCCTCCGCTCCGAATTTGTCTAGCTAATATCTAGCATAGAAACTTGGATTAGGCTGACTTACTCTGTTTAGTCATCCACCATAGCATACTAACCCCAAAAAAAACGATATAGCCCTATACCAGACCTATCCTGTCGGTTATCCCCCGGGTTGCTAGGATAGAACCATGATAAGCTAATAGCTAACGACTGACTGCCATAGCAGCCAAAAAAGAAATTTCTATGAATAGAAGACCTCGTTATACTCCTCCCCGATCGCGCGATCGTGATTATGACCGATCCTATGGGGATGACTCCCGCGCTTCGGCTGCTGGGGGCCTATTAGCAAAATTAAACTATGCCATGATCGCCCTGATTGGCGGTATTTTTGTACTAGGGGTGGGTCTCGGTCTGGTATTCAGTTCTACCGCTAATTTTAGCCCCGAAAACGTCGCTTCCCGGGAAGTAATCGATCGCAGCGCCCCCAATGCAGAATTATGCGTGCAATTTGGGGCCAGTGCCATTGTCACCGATTTGCGGGTTTATGTCACTCTTAACCCCTTTAACGTTTTTGTCACCCAACCAGTCATGCAACCCGGTTGCGTTTTGCGACGCAATAACTGGTCAATTTTAGAACAACAAAAATTAGTCGATGGACAGCAGGTACAAAGTTGTAAAAACCGGATGAATACCTTTGGTTATACCGGCCCCTTGGAAGGCAAACCGAAAATCGATTGTATCTTCCAAAATGAAGCTGGGGGTAATCTTTTTGTTAATCCCGCCGGTGCTGTTGGCCCCAGACCAGATACAGATAAATTCTAAACTGGAAAAGATCGTTCTCCTGACTGCTGACTTGAAAGAGGGTGTGGGGTGTGGGG
>NZ_JADEXI010000783.1:0-1763 GCF_015207185.1 Microcystis sp. LEGE 08355
CCCTTAATCTCCCCTTAATAAGGGGGGCATCTGATAGTTTTTAACGCCTACCTACTTATCTTGCTTAATTTAGCTTGAATCGAATCCCTACCCCCTTGCTTCAACCCATGCTCGCATTTTACCCGGATTGTTCAATCCGTAGGGATCGACGAGTTTTTTAAATTCTAATTGCAGGGGATTAATCTGTCTGCTGCCGCCATCTTCCATGATATAAGTGTGAGGATTGGCAATGGCTGCCCCCTGTTGTTCATAGATAGCAATAATCTCATTTAATCGAGTTTCTGTGGTAAATTCTAGCAAGGGAAGACCGGCGGGAATAACTTTACCTTGACATTTCACAAATTCTAGGTGCATCATTATTTCCTCACCAAAATAATTATAGAGTTTCTCTACCGTGGCTAGATTAAAATAAAAAGCTTGTAGATAAGTTATTTTGGGGTTAAAACTACGCGCATGGAGAGTGGTATGATTCCAAGTAAACTCTAAGATACTGTTGCCTTTTTGGGTTTCTTCTGGCGTTTTATAGTAAGTAAGTTCACCATTATATTCTTGAATTAAAGACTCTAGGGCAACTTGATCGCTGTCCGATACTATTAACAAAACTGCCGCTTTTCCTGTGGGTAAATAATCCTTGAGAGCGATAAAATAAGCGGGAATTGGCCAGGAGTGAACGCTAACCATTTTCTTAACGATGCCATCACTATCACTGAGTGCTTGACCGAATTTAGTGGCGGTGATAAAATCGGCAAAAGTAACGATAAATTCTGCCCAAGGATAACAGGGAGCGAGGGCTATTTCTAACTCGGTAATAATGCCATTTGTTCCGTAGGCATGATTGACTTTTTCTACCTCATCCCCCCGTAGTTCGATAATTTTTGGTTCTGTTTCTAGGGTGACTAATTGCACTGCTTGCAGATTGCCCCTATCCTTTAATTGTCCATAATTAATCGAACCCATGCCCACACTGCCACCCCCGATAAAACCGCCAATTGTCGCCGTCCGATAGGTAGAGGGAGCCATTCTTAATTCCCAACCAATTGCGCGAGCTTGTTTATCAAAAAATGCCATTTTTACCCCCGCTTCTACTCGCGCTGTCCCCGGTTCGATCGAGATAATTTTTGTTAGTTTGCTTGTATCTAAAATTACTCCTCCCCGCAAGGGAACACATTGACCATAATTACCTGTACCCGCACCTCTAACTGTTAAAGGAATTTGGTATTTAACGCAGGTTTTAGCGATGTCAATAACCTCTTGGCTATTGTGGGGACGAATGACTAAATCAGCCCGTTTATCTTGCAGTTGTGCCTCTAAAATGGGACTAAAATGATAATAATCTAAGGAAAGTTTCGCCACTTGTCCCGGATCGGTAATAATTTCCAGATGGGCAAGTTCTTCAATGAGATTTTGACAATTAGATTTCATGGTTAGGTATTAGTGTAAAATTAGTTTCCTAGTCGAGTTGACAATTCAGTTATCAGTTATCAGTTATCAGTTATCAGTCATCAGTTATTAGTTATCAGTTAACAGTTATAATTCATAGGCTCTTCTGGTTCCTGTGTGGAAACGGGGTCTATACTGATAGTTTCTTCAGCAAAATAGCACTAAAAGTCTTTCCCAGTAAACATTTCACGATTCTATGATCAAAAATTATCACACAAAGTCGAGGAGAGCCAATTCATAATTCATAATTCCCCCACATCCTACACCCCACACCCTACACCCTACACCCCACACCCCACACCCTACACCCCACACCCTACACC
>NZ_JADEXI010000784.1:0-1760 GCF_015207185.1 Microcystis sp. LEGE 08355
AGTTATCAGTTATCAGTTATCAGTTATCAGTTATCAGTTATCAGTTATCAGTTATCAGTTATCAGTTATCAGTTATCAGTTATCAGTTATCAGTTATCAGTTATCAGTTATCAGTTATCAGTTATGGCTCTTCGGTTTGTGTTATGCAATGGACGGGGGTTATAAGGGATGGAACCCTTATATAGAAAGGCATTTAGCTATTTTTGTCAATTGTTTTTGCTCTAGAGCGAACTAATCAATTAAGTCTCTTGCCAGATAAGGATTTAGTCGATTTATGCCCCCCTATCGAACCATACCAAGTAACGAAGAACCTCAGTTATTAGTTATTAGTTATTAGTTATTAGTTATCAGTTATTACTATTAAATAGTAGTTTTCCACTGTCTTTTCACTCTTTACTGATTCCTGATCACTGATTACTGTTTACTGATCAGTGATCACTGTTTACTGTTTACTGATTCCTGATCACTGTTTACTGATTACTGTTTACTGTTTACTGATCACTGATCACTGAATATCTGCTTCTCCCCCCACCACCACATTGCGGATACGGAGACTGGGGCCACCGCAGCCGACGGGTAAACCACTTTGACCCCCTTTTCCGCAGCCTCCCGACTCGTCCCAGTAGAAATCATCCCCAATTGCCTCAATATTGGCTAGGGTTTTAAAGACATTACCGGAGAGAGTCACATCCTTAACCGGTTCAGCAATTTCTCCATCGCGAATCATCCAAGCTTCCCCGGCGCTAAAAGTGAACATTTCGCCGTTAGTCATGCCTCCCTGCCAATTTTGGGCATAAACTCCCGTTTTTATCCCCGAAAATAACTCTTTAACGGGAGTGGTTCCCCGTTCAATCCAAGTGTTGGTCATGCGGACAATGGGCGGATAATGATAATTGAGACAACGGGCGTTACCTGTCGGTTTTTCGCCTAATTTGCCCGCCGTTTCCCGCGAATGCAGTCTTCCCACCAAAACCCCATCTTTAATTAACTGAGTCGTGGTCGCGGGGGTTCCCTCATCGTCATAAAAATAACTGCCCCGATGACCTTCCGGATAGGCCCCGTCAAAGATTTGCAGGTTATCTGGTCCAAAACGTTTGCCCATACTCATCACCTCCAAAAGGTCGGGATTTTCGTATAACATATCTGCCTCGGAAAGGTGGCCAAAAGCCTCATGGACGAACAGACCGGTTAAAATGGGATCGATGACGACGGTGTAGGTATCGCCCTTGACAGGGGGCAAAACTAGGGCTTGTAGGGCCCGTTTAGCCGACCCTTGCACCTGTTCTTCTAAATTGACCAGATCCTCGAAAGCTTTTCGGGATCCTGTGGTTTCCCGGCCCGTTTGTACGCTGTCCCCATCCCTAGCGGTGGCCGAAAAACGCATTTCTAAGTCCGACCATTTTTGTTCGATTAAAGTCCCGTCAGAAGTGCCTAAAAGAATATGTTGACTGCTATCGCTGTAACGGACGGAAGTGGTGGCAATACTGGGATGATGTTGACGCAATAAATTATTATAGCGATCGCAGAGGGCTTTTTTATCAGCTAATGGTACTAAACGGGGATCCGTTCCCGTTAAAGGCAATTCACAGGAGATAATTACAGGTTCTACTGGAGCAATCAGGGTTTCTTCTTCCCCAATTAAACGGGCAGCAGCGATCGCATCTTCTAATCGTTCCTGTAAACTGGATAATTGATTAAAGCTGGCAAATCCCCAACCTCCTTTATAACAAGCGCGTACCTGACCCCCGATAGCAATACCT
>NZ_JADEXI010000785.1:0-1759 GCF_015207185.1 Microcystis sp. LEGE 08355
AGCGTTGTTTAACCGAAAAAATCATCGTTACTCGCTCACAGTTAGAAACAAAAATTAAAGCGACTAGGGTTTTGCGGGCCCTGGAAACGATCGAAAGTGAATGGGAAAAATATCAAAAAACCAATCAGCAAAATTCTCTCACTGCAGCGGCGATCGATAATCTGATTAAAATCGATCGAGAGGATCGTTTACTGACTTTAGTAAATTTAATTGATCCCAATCAAAATAATGCTTTAACCCTAGAACAATTACAAAAGTTAGCCAAGCATTTACAGACAGTTTCTCAGCAGCGGGGAGAAGCGGATTTATGGCAAATTGCCACGGGGATTAATCTGGGGTTAAATACTTGGTCAAATTTATCGAATGATCTCACCAGTTGGCTCTACGAACAAAATCGTAATCTTGGTTTTACTAATGATAATGAGCGAGTGACTCCTTGGCAAATTTGGGCAAGTAAAGTTAATCCCTCTTGGTTAAAACGAGTCTTAGAAAGTTTAGCTAATCAACAAGCTTTTGATCCTCTCACTCAGGATTTAACTTTAACCGATTGGGTAGAAACTGCTATTGTTTTTCAATATATCCAAAGGGGACTAATTAACTTTTTTGATCAGCGCATCTATAGCGAAAAATTAGGAGCCAAATTATCCATTTCTACCTTTCTCACCTTTGCTTTAATTTGGTCGCTGTTAACCAATAGTTTCGAGCAAGTTAGTAAAAATTCTCTCTATAGTCGCGGCTGTTTTCAGATGGCTTTACAAATTCTGAGAACCTTTGCTCAACGGGACTATTTTCCTTTATACGGAGGAATTTTTGCCTCCTTTTCTGGCAGTTATCTCAAAGAGGCATTAGATTATTTATCAATTCCTCTGCGTTATGTGGAAGGTACGGGAGAAAAGGCGAGAATTTTAACTTTAATTGCCTATTCTAATCGCATTCGCGGCGACTATCCACAGGCCAGAGAATGTCATCAACAAGCTTTAGAAATTGCTCGTCAACAGCAGGATTATGCTTGTGAAATAGCTAATTTAAACCATTTATCCCGTCTCAATGCTATCCAAAAAAACTATACAGAAGCGATTAATTTAAGTCAGAGAGCTTTAATTTTAAGTCGTCAACAGGGTAATAGTTTAGGACAGGCTAACGCTTTAGCTAATTTGGGTTATAGTCAGGTACAGGAAGCGCAACAGTTAGAGAGATATGATCCAGAAATTTATCAAAGTTCGATCGAGTATTTAAAACAGGGATTAAAGTTAGCAGAAAGTCTCCAAGATTGGCAGAGTAAATCTCTTTGTTGTAGCAGTTTAGGTTTAGCATATCTTGTCCTTGAAAGAACCCAAGAAGCGATTAATATTCTCCTGCAAGGATTGGAATCGGCCAAATACTACGGAGATGTATATCTGCAAGGTTTATTACTAACTTATTTAGGCGAAGCTTACTATCAAGACAAGAATTTTGAACAGGCAATTTATATGGGTTCTCTAGGAATGTATTGGCTACACGAAATCGGTGCAGTAGAATGGCGACAAGCTGCTAGTCTATTAACGGTTATTCGCGGCAAAAATATCGCAGCTTTTGAACAGACTTTCAGTCAGGAACGTTCCTCGCTGATTAAATCTATTGGACTGGAAGGCTACCAATATATCTCAGAAATTCTCAGCAAATATCAACAGGGTAATTAGGGTTTGCTGAATAAATCTAAAAACCTTATTGGGTAAGACTTTTAGACTTTTTTTACCTCAAAAAGTGCCAACCATTGGAG
>NZ_JADEXI010000786.1:0-1744 GCF_015207185.1 Microcystis sp. LEGE 08355
CTGTAGAAGTTGTGGCAGCACCGATTTGCCATTCTGTCCCCAGAGTCCAACCCTTGCTGTTATTGGCAAAATCATCCCAGAAGTAGGTGGTAAATCCTTCCTCAGAAATAATAGTTCCCGTTGCTGTCTTAGGAGAACCACCAATGTAGCCCGTCCCGGAATTGACGGTTAAAATAACTGATTCGCTGTTTTCCTGTACGGTGTCGGCAATCGGATCAACCTCGACCGTTGCCGTTGTCGCACCGGGGTCAAAAGTGACGGTTCCTAATTTCGTCGTCGGGTCGAAGGTGACACCACTACCTGTTAATAGGTTGTAATCGGCTGGGTCGCTTCCCACTGGGGCAGCGTTTGCTATGCCACTCGCCCCGAAGTTAACGGTCAGGAGAGAACTCAGGTTTAAGTTAGTGCGAGTAAAGGTATAAACCAAGTTAGTCGTACCGTCTTCCTGCACACTGGCCGGACTGACACTGACGGTGACAGAAGGTAAGTTAGCCGCCGCCAAAGCGTTAAACACATTGAGCCGCTTACCAGAAACCGTTTTCCCGGCTAGAGCGGCAATAGAATCCCCCGTGTTCATTAAGGCATCTTTCACCTGTTGGGCTGTCCAGGTAGGATTTTGTGACCACAACAAAGCCGCCGCCCCAGTTACATGGGGACTGGCCATGGATGTCCCTGAATAGGTGGCATAGGTATTGTTGGGAGTGGTACTGTAAATCGCTGAACCAGGCGCGCCTAAATCTACGCTGGTTAAACCATAGTTGGAAAACGACGAGAGGGAATCGGTGCGGGTGGTGGAAGCAACGGAAATAATATTATCTAGGTTGTAGCTGGCAGGATAGGAGGGGCTTGTGTCAGTGTTTTGTGCACTATTACCAGCCGCCGCAATAAATAAGGCTCCCGCCTGACCCGCCGCATTAATCGCATTATAGAGTGCCTGACTATAACCGCCGCCACCCCAGGAATTATTGGTGAGCTTAACTCCTTTGGCCGTCGCATAGTTAATTGCCAAAATAGCATTGGAAGTAGAGCCTGATCCTTGATCATTCAAAAACTTCAGCGGCATGATTTTGGCATTCCAGGCCACCCCCGTCACGCCTACCCCATTATTTCCTTTGCCAGCAATAGTTCCAGCAACATGGGTTCCGTGACCATCAACATCACTGGGGTCATTGTCGTTATAGGCAAAGTCCCAACCGCGAATGTCGTCAATGTAGCCATTGCCATCGTTGTCAATGCCGTCGTTGGCAATCTCCCCTGGGTTTGTCCAGATATTACCAGCCAAATCGGGATGGTTGTAGTCAACTCCCGTATCAATAACCCCAATCACTAGATTAGGATCGCCGGTTTGAATATCCCAGGCTTCAGGGGCATCAATATCCGCGTCGGCAGTACCACCACTTTGTCCGGTGTTATGCAATCCCCAAAGTTGATTAAAACCAGGGTCATTGGGGAATGTCGCCAGGGGACTAATTGTGCCTTTTGTCACAATATAGTCGGGTTCAATGTATTCAAAAATTGGATTGGAGCCATATTCTGCCAGAATCGTATCCACAGAGAGCGACCCGGATAATTTCCAAATCTCTGCCCCCGTTAGTTTAATCTTCTGGGTTTTAACAGCACCAAAGAGGGAGTGAAACTGAGCAGCTTGGGCGGTGGCGATCCCTTGATTAAACTTGACAATGAGTTGATTGGGAGCATGGGGGGCAAGAGTGCTAGTTGCTGCCGGTTCTAGCTCTGAGGTGAC
>NZ_JADEXI010000787.1:0-1742 GCF_015207185.1 Microcystis sp. LEGE 08355
TGCTTCAACCGTTCGGCAAAAGCTCACGGCCGAAGCCCAACCTACATTCATCTTATATTTAATTCCACCCACCCACTTAACCAACCTTGTCCACCTAATTAGTATTTTCCCATGCTTAGTCAGCAACTTTGGCACAGCCATCAAGATCTAGTACAAGCTTGTCTAGAACACCCTTTTGTGCGAGGTATCGCCACAGGAGAGCTTAAACGGGATTGTTTCGCTTTTTATGTCGGTCAAGATGCTTTTTTTCTGGAATCTTTCGCCCGTGCTTACAGTATCGCCGCCGCTAAAGCTTCTGATTGGCAGGGATTTACTAGCTTTCATCGGTTGGCGGCGGGGGTATTAAAGGAGTTAGAATTACACGAAAATTACGCTTTACAGTGGGGGGTTGACCTAAGAAAGGTTCAGCCCGCTAATGCCACCCGTCGCTATACGGATTTTCTTCTCGCTACCGCTTGGATGGGTGACATCGGTGCGATTGCCGTGGCGATGAGTCCCTGTATGCGTCTTTATGCTTATCTGGGCCAACAATTAGCCTTAGAACCGATTTCTGAGAATCCCTATCAAGCTTGGATTGATAGTTATAGTGGGAATGAATTCGCAGCTTTAGCAAGCCAGTTAGAGGAATTAGCGGATAAATACGCCCTGATGACGGAAAATATCTCTTTATCCTATCGTTATGCCCTTAGTTGTGAACAGGACTTCTTTAGTGCCGCCTACAGCCGGGGCAAATCTTAAAATTTTCCCGTCACAATGTTAAGAAATATAAATAACGCTAAGATTAAGGTAAGCAAAATCGTCATTATAAGAATAATGTTTCCTTCGCAACCCACCGAAAACGAACTCCTGAAAACTATCCTGGAACCTCTACTAGAGGATTTCACCTATTGGTTTTCCCGTTCCCGTCTCCTCCTCGAATCCGAGAGATTATCCTTTCTCAGCCTCGAGGAACAAAACGATTTATTAGCAAGAGTCAAAAACGCTCAACAGGAGGTAGCCACGGCTCATTTACTCTTTAAAACCACAGGTGGTCAGGTGGGTATCGAGGCCAAGATGTTGTTGCCTTGGCATCAGCTGGTGGCAGAGTGTTGGGGGGTCAGCAGTCGTCGTCGTCGATTACAGGGTTGGGGAGAATATCAATCTCCTCAAACTGACGCTTAACTTGAAACTTTTTTGGTAAGCTAGAGAGTTGAGCGAATTTTTAGCATAAAGTTTTGGCAATTGTAGGAATATTCACGCATAATTCACGGGAGACTCGGCCAATGTTACATCTGCTCTATATCCTCGCCTTCACAGTTATCGCTTTTTTGACCATTAATAATTTAATTCGGAGTCTGATTACTGTCAGCATGGATTCCCAGAAACGTCCTGCTAAATCGGGTAATTCCTATAATCCCTACGGTTATCCCATGACTTCCCATCCCGAACTTTTGGACGAGACTGGACAACCGATTAATGAACCTCTGTTAGTGATTCGTTCTCTCACTGTGGAAGATGCTCGTCAACAGTTAGATGCCATTTATAATTCTTCTCCCAGTGCCACCAAAGAGCAAGATGAAGAAATCTAATTGGGGTTGGCTGAATAAATCTAAAAATCTTGTTGGGTAAGACTTTGAGACCTTTTTGAAATCCAAAAGTGCTAGGCAAGAGGGTGATCAGGGGGAAAATTCAGGTGCTTTTTCCCCGAAAATTAGGTAATTGACCTCCTCAAAATCGGTAAAACCCTACACCCCACACCCCAC
>NZ_JADEXI010000788.1:0-1741 GCF_015207185.1 Microcystis sp. LEGE 08355
GCGAATTTTGGAGTGATGAACCACCCTTGGAAAGTAACCTACATCTACAACAAATTATTTTACTAATTCAGTGTTTAGAATGGTGGTGGCGCGAGCGAGAAGATTATTTTGCCGCCGGCAATTTAACTATCTATTACAGTCCCAACCAGAAAAAGTCAGAATTCTTTCGTGGTCCTGATTTTTTCGTCGTTTTGGGGACAAATCCCAATCCTAACCGCAGAAGTTGGGTAGTTTGGCGAGAAGAGGGCAAATATCCCAATTTAATTATCGAAATTCTCTCCGATAGTACCGCCAAAGTTGACCGAGAGGAGAAAAAACAAATTTATCAGGATATATTTCGCACTCCCGATTATTTTTGGTTTGACCCAGAAAGCTTAGAATTTGCAGGATTTACCCTAATTAGCGGTCAATATCAACCGATTACCCCCAATGCCCAGGGATGGCTCTGGAGTCAACAATTAGGCTTATATTTGGGTTTATCCGCCAATAAATTGCGCTATTTTACCCCCGAAGGGGAATTAGTACCCACTCCCGCAGAAGCGGCACAACAGGCAGAAAATCAGGTTTTAGAGGCAGAAAACCGGGTTTTAGAGGCAGAAAATCGGGCTGTAGAGGCAGAAAACCAAGTACAGCAAGAAAAGCAAAAAGCGGCGAAATTAGCAGCTAAACTGCGGGAATTAGGCATAGATACCGAGGAAAATCTCTAATCTTCATTTTCGGGGAGGGGTGAGGGTATTTGGTGTCATTTAGAGGCTGAATAGTTGATTAATCGCAGAAAGCTCCGCGCAAGCGTAAATTTTCCCGCAATTCCTCGGTCATCCCCACGTTATCGGCAAACTTTGCCCCCTGCACTTTTGCCCCACTCAAATTCGCTTGAGTGATGTTGACTTCAACCAAATTAGCTCCTGCTAAATTGGAGCCAATTAAATTAGCTAAAGCCAAACTAGAACGGTAAAAATCAGCATAACTTAAATCGGCATTAGCTAATAAGGCTCCGCTTAAATCTGCTACCTTAAAACTAGCATGACTGCCGTTAATTTCACTTAAATCAGCATCGGTTAAATTGGCCCCCCGCAGATTAGCTTGATAGAGATTAGCCATACCTAAAGATATGCCACTTAATTCCGCTGCCAGGAGATTTGCCCCGGTAAAATCTGTTAGGGTATCCAGTTCAGCTAATTGGGCTAATTCCAGAAAATCATCACTAACAGCAGCATAAATTCCCTCGATTTGTGTCTGCAATTTCTCTAAATTTTCTGATGCTGCCGGTTGCGGTTCAACTAGAACATTATCTAATTCCACCTGCGATGAACCCAAAGAAATACGACTTAAAAAAGCATCAAATTGATTTTCCATTAGGAAAAATGCTAACTTTCGCTCTAAAATACTATGTTTATTGGGACTTAGATCGTGTTTCCATAATCCCGATGTTTCCGTGATACAGATATCGGCAGCTGTCACCGAAAATTGCACAGTTAGATGATAAGGTTCTTCCTCGACACTGACGGTTCCTAGGTTAATCCTTTCGAGCGCTCCTGTAAATATTGACTGAACACTTTTGAACGATAACCGCCATTGATAATTATTAATACGATTTATGTATAACTCTTGACTAGAAAGAGGATTTGGTGTTAGGTGACAATTAACTAAAACAAAATCTAATTTTCCTCCTTTCAGTCCCCATTTAATTTCCCCGCCGAGGAGAGATTGAATTTGAGCTTGTAGGTGTAAAGTTAAATAT
>NZ_JADEXI010000023.1:0-19412 GCF_015207185.1 Microcystis sp. LEGE 08355
TTTTATCTAGAACGAGCTAATCAATTAAGTCTCTTGCCAGATAAGGATTTAGTCGATTTATGTCCCCCTATCGAACCATAACAAGTAACGAAGAGCCCAAAATGTTAGTATCCAGTAAATATTGAGTCATTAGTCTTCATACATAGTATCACGGTGTAAAGCTTCATCAGGTAAATTCGCACTTGTTTTAGGAAGTTTAGCGATTACTTTCTGCCATTTTTGAGCTTTTTCCTGGGGAGTGAGACTATAATCTGGGGAAGGGAGGGAAATTCTTGAGGTGAGAGATTCGGTGAAGGATAACACTTCTTGTTGTTTTTCTAAGGGAAGTTTTCTTAGGTTTTTAATGATAACTTGTTCAATGTTCATTTGACTTAGACTAATAGGCAACCATATCAATCATATCTCATGCCGCAATTTCTCTATATTTAATAAATCTTTACATTCTTCTCCCTCATGGCTTACGCTGGTATCTGCACTACTTCCTTGTCAGCATCAGGATTTTCAGTGATTTAGGGATTTTGAGGATGGGTGATGGCTGAAGATGGAAACGCTCTCGACATTGACCTTGTAGATTATCATTGAGGGAAAAAACATGATGACCCTGAAAAATCCCGTACATCCGGGCAGAATTGTCAAAAGTTCGATTGAAGAGCTTGAATTGACCGTTACAGCTGCGGCAAAAATGCTGAACGTGTCACGCTCTAGACTATCTAACCTAATCAATGGCAAGGCGGGGATTTCCCCGGAAATGGCTGTGCGTTTGTCAAAGACAATCGGTAGCACCCCTGCTTTCTGGCTGCGCCTCCAGATGAATTATGATCTTGCTGAGGTTAAAAAACAGGAAGATAGAATTTTGTGAATCCGATTGGGTTACAACACCAAACAACATTGGGTTAGCGCGATCTCGAAGAGAGCCGCCTTCGACGGTGCGCTGCTTCTGTAGCTGATAAACTAGGGATACCAGCTTTGATCAAGGCATCAGCATGACCACTAACGCGGCAAAAACTCAATGGCAGTATTTAGAGAAACGTCCTCATTCCTGGCGACAGCAACTATACATTAAAGGCAGCAAGCTGACAGCTTTCACTGTTTGGTCAGATGCGATCGCCAACAAAATGACTCCTGAAGAAGTCGCCGACAGCAAAGAATTACCCTTAGCCGCCGTTCTCGAAGCAATTGAATACTGCCAAACTCATCAAGAACTGTTGCAGCAGGAAGCGGAGGCAGAACGTCGTTACCTAGAAGCGAGAGGAGTAGCCCTTGAGCCTAAAGTTACTCATTGATGAAGATGCCCAAGATAAAGTGTTGGTGAAATTGCTACGACAGGCTGGACATGAAGTGATTACAGTTAACGAAGCTGGTCTGATGAGTCACCCAGATTTCCTAGTTCTGGACTATGCTAGAAATGCTGATCGCATCCTGTTGACCCTTAACTGCCGTGACTTTTAGTCTCTCCATGCTGCGGATTCCCATCATCCCGGAATTTTGGCAATTTATCAAGAGGCAAATCCCTCAAAGAAAATGAGTTTTAAGGCAATTGTCAATGCGATCGCCAATCTTGAAACTGCTAACTTCCCTCTTGCTAATCAGTTCATTTCCCTGAACCACTGGAACTATTAATTCTGCTTTGTCGTGATCGCGTCACAAATCTTAAGTTATATACCTCTCTCACTAGCGATCGCTTCCTTTCCCCTGTTTTACTGCTTCTTAGGGGAACTATCCTCATTCCGTGAGATATTGTGGCGCAGTATGTCGGATTCGCCTTTGCCTTCTCCCTTGACTGATCCTCAAGTCGATCGCAAACTAAATTAAACAGGATTACCTCGTACCAACCAGATGATAGACTGGGGATAATAGAAATAATTGAATATGGCTAAATTACCAGAGGAAACCTTAACGAGCATTTGTGATCTACTGCGTCAACTAGCGGATCAGATAGAGTACGCATCGGCAACAGAATGGCAACTTTTTACAGAATATGGGGAAAATGAACGGACATTATCAGAATTAGAAGAATTATTTAATGCCAGAGAGAGGGTAACTAATTCCTACTCCCGAATTAATAATATCCTGCTGAGAATTTTACAAGAGCAGCCGACTCTCTCAAATACGATGCTAGAGATGTTAGAAAGAGCGATTTTGCAAGGAACAGCCAGTGTGGATGCTGTTAGTGCTAGTGTTGATGAAGTAAAGAGGCAATGGAACTTATGATCACTTACCGCACCTCCTATCCCGATGAAGCAACGAGAAAACAATGTCTTGAAAGCTTACGGGAAACTAACCGCCAGATTGAGCTTTATAATCTTTTTTTAGACGATATACTCGCCCAACTGGAAACAGAATCCCGTCAAAAGAGACGAGAAAGGCTATTGCAAAGAGGGCAAACTATTAAATAGAGAGATGCACAGAAGAAGGAGTTTCAGGTAGTTTCTCTTGTTTTACTCCTTCTCAGGCGACCTATCCTCATTCCGTGAGATATTTTGGCGCAGTATGTCGGATTCGCCTTTGCCTTCTCCCTTGACTGCGCTTCAACTTGATCGCCAACTAAATTAAACACAATTAATATCAACCGACGGGATTCAACTGACCCAATTCCACGCTCACCGCATCAAAGCGATTGTCCCCAGGACGATAGGAGAGAATTTCCCATCCCTACTTAGGGTCTGCTGAATGAATCTAAAAACCTTGTTGGGTAAGACTTTTAGACTTTTTGTCAATCAAAAAGTACCAGGCATGGGAGTGATCAGGGGGAAAATTGAGGTACTTTTTCCCTGAAAATTAGGTAGTTGACCACCTGAAAATCGGTAAAACCCTACACCCCACACCCCACACCCCACACCCTACCCCCAGGAAAAACTTTTTCAGCAGACCCTAGTTAACAATAACGGGTACGGTAGGGATCGAACCTACAACCGTCCGCTTAGAAGGCGGATGCTCTATCCATTGAGCTACGTACCCAAGAAAGCACAATTATAGATTATAGCTCCAACAGTGACAAGTGGTAGGACTAATTTTCGCCGCTACCCCTCTTTGCCACTGTCCAAGCTTAATGATGATGGTGATGTCCGTGATGATGATGGTGATCGGAATGAATGTGAGGAATTGTTACAGAACTATTGACAGACAAAGCCTCTTGTGATAACAAAGCTTCGATATGTTCCTCGGCCCAATCGGCAGCCATCCGGCAAAATTCGGGGTTATCGTTGACACAGGCCATCTGCACATAATTAACTTGGTCGTGCTTGCGGCGTAAAGCTTCGATAATATGCTCTACATCCAGTAAAGTTTCGTGATTTTCCGTAGCAAAGCCAATCGGCATGAAAATTAAGGCTTTGGCCCCCAATTCGATTAAATTCTTCGCCGCTAACTCTGCATTCGGTTGCGTCCATTTAATTAAGGGGGTTTGGTGATTTAACCAACCCACAGAAATCAAGGGATAACGATAGATTAATTTTTCCCGGACCAACTCGTATAAAGCTTGACTTTCATCGATTCCCGACGTAAATCCCTTAGCTTCGTGGGGACAACCGTGATTCATCAAAATAATGCCTATTTGCGAGGGAAGACAGCTACTAGCTACCTCGGCAGCGATTTTTTCTGCCACTAACCGCGCCATTAGATCTATATAAGCGGGTTGGTTATAAAACGAGGGAATATAGCGCAATCCTTTGACCCAATGTTCCCCCGTTTGTCCTTGAGCTAAAGCTTTGTTAACTTGTTCGATCGCAATGCCACTGGTAAAGATAGAATCAACCACGAGGAGAGGATAGATCAAAATTTTCTCAAATCCCCGCTCGCGGATTTCCGTTAATACTTGTGCCGGTAAAAAAGGCGCGCAGAAGTTAAACGCTTTGAATACCTCCACCCGATTAGCCCATTTTGCCTGTAAATTGCGCTCGATTTCCTGTCTTTGATGCTCAAAAATGTGGTTATGGGGGGAAATAAAGTGATTATGCTGGTGCTGCCATTCGTGCAGGTCAAATATAGCCAATAATTTCGCTAGGGGAGGATAAACCCAAGTCGGCACAGGAGCGAACTTAGCCGTCAGCAAATTTAAGGCCTGTTCATTATAGTTGGCGAAGTCCTCATAACTCTCCACTTCCCCGTACCCCATCAATAATACCGCCACTCGATCGCTGTGGTTGTGGGTAGCGGCTAACGGTTGTTGATCTGAAATGGCAACCACGTTTTTAACCCCGATTTTTTAAGTGAAAAACGCTATATCACTGGGATAGTAGCGTTTTTCCATCCTATCCCCTAGCACGGGATAGACCGCTAAAAATTTATAACCTCTACAGAATCATACAGATTGCTTATCATCCTGATTAATAAAACGAGATGTAAAGAAACTTTAAATAATGTTAAGATCGTTGCAGTCCCACCTATGAGAGATATGACAGCAGGCGTGTTTGGTAGCTTACCTTTTCCCAATCAGAGCGGCGATCAACTCATCAGTAAAGTGGTGAGTGCTGCGATCGCTGCATTATTCAAACGCACAGGCAAGCTGACAGCGACTGTCCGCGCCGAACCCGTAGCCAAATTACTGCAAGGCAGTATCGACGGTTTTGACTTTATCGGTCAGTCGATGCTGATGTACAATGGCCTACGCATCGAAGCCATGGAATTGTATGTGCAAGCGGTGGCGATCGATTTTAGTGCCATTTTTACCGGACAGGTAAAACTCCGTCAACCGACGCGGGCCACTTTGCGGGTAGTTTTAACGGAAGAAGACTTAACCACCTCTTTTAATACACCTTTTATTGTCGAAAAACTGCAAAGATTAGAGTATGAAGGTAAATCAATTCACTGTCAGAATACAGAATTAATTCTCAATGACGATAAAACTTTAACTCTCAAAAGTCTAATTAAATTGGGAGAAGAAGAACCAATTCTTCTAGAAATGACCACGGCTGTGGTTGTGGAAGAACGGCGAAAAATTCAATTTGTTGATGTGGTTTACCAAGGCGACGAAAGATCAAAAGCTTTAGGAGAAGCTTTAATCAGCCACGTTAACAACCTCATGGATTTAGATAAATTTGCTCTCGATGGTACTCAATTAAGGGTCGATCGACTACGTTTAAAAGATAAACAGATTATCTTTTATGGTATCGCCGATATCGAGCGTTTTCCCCAAAGAAAATAGGCAATCATCAACGGGTCTAAAAATATCAAGAGTTTTACAGACTTTACCCTAAAAATGAAGTATAACCTAATTTGGTATTGACTCCTGAATCCTGACTCCTGAATCCCCAAAACGAAAACCTCGTATCTCACCATTGAGATAACTACTGTGGCTTTTAATCGTGCTTGTGGCTACAGGGAGGCACAGGATCGTAACCTCCGGGGTGAAAGGGATGACAACGGAGAATACGCTTAATTGCTAACCAAGAACCCCGCAGCACACCAAAGCGATCAATCGCTTCCATGGCATACTGGGAACAGGTGGGTTGAAAACGACAGGAAGGGGGAAATAGCGGCGAAATAAACCGTCTATATCCCTCAATTAAGCCAATAAAAATTCCTTTCATCGATGTCACCTCGATCGCCTAAACTAAATAGATAGTCAATTTTCGCTTTTGCCACGTGGAACTATCCCACTCTCTCCTATTTTCGATCGGTTTGGTCGCCTGTTATCTAGCTGTTTTGATTCTGATCGCTGAAAAATTAAAAAGTGTTTTCAGTACCGATGGCGAAATTACCCGCAAAGTTGTCCACATTGGCACGGGAAACGTCATCCTTTTTGCTTGGTGGTTAAATATCCCCGCTTGGGTGGGAATAAGTGCGGCCATCCTAGCGGCAACTATCGCTATCCTATCCTATTTTTTCCCCATTTTACCCAGTCTTAATAGTGTCGGTCGCCGCAGTTGGGGAACTTTTTTTTATGCTGTTAGTATCGGTGTTCTCGTGGCTTATTTTTGGCCAATTTCTCACCCCGAATACGCAGCAATGGGTATTTTAATTATGGCTTTAGGAGACGGATTAGCAGCCCTAGTGGGACAAAATTTTGGTCAACATCCCTACAAAATTTTCGGCAGTGGCAAAAGTCTGGAAGGTTCCCTAACGATGTTAGGAGTCAGCTTTCTAGTCAGCTTGATTATTTTATCTTTTATTAATGGCATTAATCCGCCAATTATTCTAGTATCTTTATTAACGGCGATCGGAGCTACTATTCTAGAAACTTTCTCGAAACTAGGTATAGATAATCTCACTGTACCGATTGGTAGCGCCGCCATTGCCTATTTTCTTACCCAAATTTTCATCTCAAGCTAGTCTATCTCAGCTTATTCACAAAGTCCGAATCTAAAACCTAATTGGTTAAGCTAAGTAGGGAGGCACAATTATTTGTTAGGATGGGTTAGTGGTAGCGTAACATGATCGGGTGTTGGGTTTCATGCTTCAACCCAACCTACGTTCTATGTTAACTGATAACTGATATGACCTTTACTATCACTCAAAACCAAAATCAATATCTTACCTATTGTCTCAAGGATGAAGAGGCTGACGCTTATCTGGAAGTGGTTCCCGCTAGAGGAGGAATCATCACCCGTTGGCAAATTTGCGGAGAAGATATTTTCTATCTGGACAGAGAAAGATTCAAAGATCCTAACCTCAGCGTCCGCGGAGGAGTCCCGATTTTATTCCCTATCTGTGGTAACTTACCCGATAATACCTATCAACACCAAGGACGAAACTATACCCTGAAACAACACGGATTTGCTCGTGATTTACCCTGGCAAGTGAGCAAACAAAGTGCCGAAACCGCCGCTAGTTTAACCCTAGAATTAAACAGTAATGAAGCCACTCGTCAAGTTTATCCCTTTGATTTTCAATTAATTTTTACCTATCAACTGCAAGGAAACAGCCTCAAAATTCACCAAAAATTTATTAATCTTTCCCCGGAAATAATGCCCTTTTCTATCGGGTTTCATCCCTATTTTCAAGTCACAGATAAAACCCGATTATCCTTTGATATTCCCTCCTCCCAATACCTCGATCAACGCACAAAAACCTTCCATTCCTACTCCGGTAACTTTGACTTTAATCTCGAAGAAATTGATGCCGCTTTTCTGCAAATTACGCGCCATCAAAGTAGTTTTAGCGATTCCTATCATCAGCGCCAAATTATCCTCAGTTACGATAATCTCTATACAACTATAGTTTTTTGGACTCTGAAAGATAAAAATTATATCTGTCTCGAACCCTGGAGCGCTCCCCGCAACGCCCTCAACACAGGCGAACATTTGACCTACCTAGAACCCCATAGTAGCCGTGAGGCGATCGTGGAAATGCGAGTCAATCAAATTTAAATTACCCCTTGACTTAGCCCAAATAAGATGTTATATTGATGAATCGTGTGCAGAACACGAAACGGGTCGCTAGCTCAGCGGTAGAGCACTCGGCTTTTAACCGATTGGTCTTGGGTTCGAATCCCAGGCGACCCATAAAAATTTACTGATACAGAAAGATTGACTTGTCTTCCCCTGTCTATGGATTAGCCTTGCATACCAGCAGTCCCCAACTAGGACTGGCCCTCTCTAATTTCAGCGATGATAGTCGTCAACAAACTTGGGACTTAGACAGGGACTTATCAAACCTATTCCACCCCTATCTAAAACAGTTCCTAGCCCCGCAAAAATGGGCTGATTTAGCCTTTCTAGCCACCGCTAAGGGGCCGGGTAGCTTTACCAGTACCCGCATCGGTATAGTCACCGCTAGAACCCTAGCACAACAATTACAGCTACCGATTTTTACCGTCTCCAGTTTAGCGGCCTTTGCTTGGTCACAACGGGATTTTTACCCCCTTGATACCCATCTAGCCCTAGAAATGCCCGCCACTAGGGGACAATTGTATGTGGGTATCTATCGGGGTAATCGGGTTTATTTAGCTGATAGCCTGATGACGTTGGAACAATGGCAGCACACTTTAGAAAACTTAACTATTTCCTATCAAAGATTAGCCACACCCAGTTATTTAGGCATAAATGCCCCTGATATCCTCGATTTAGCCCATTTGGACTGGCAAACGGGAAAACGCCCCCATTGGTCGGAGGCGCTACCATTTTACGGGATGTGATTAGCGGCTCTCTTGCAAAAATCAAAAATCTTCCGTTAGGTGAGGAGTAAGGAGCCAGTAGTCAGGATTCAGGAGAATTAAGTAGTCGTGCAAAATTAATTTCCTAGTGAAGATAGGCAAGAGGCAAGAGGCAAGAGGCAAGAGGTGGTTAGATATGTGTAATTAATTTTGCTTAGGTACTTAAGAATGAGCATTAATCAATTAAAGGCTCTACTTAGGGTTGGCTGAATATTACTGTAAGCCTTACTAGAAAACGGTTCTGGCACTTTTTTAGTCAAAAAAGTGCCAGAAACAAACGTTGAGAAATCGCTCCGAGGGACTCAAAATTCTTGCACTTTCCGGAGGCGAACGCAAGGGGTTCCGCTTCCAGGCACGCCAGGTCATTCTGTTATTCTGACTTCCTCTCCTGACTCCTGACTCGGAGACTCCTGACTCCTAACCCCACCAACAAACTTTTTCAGCCAACCCTAATTAGCAATTTCCTCTTTTTTTCAAACTATAACCAGCTAATCCGAGGGTTAGCAATCCTAAAACTGCGCTAGGTTCGGGTACGGGTTCAACGGAATAAATCGCCACATTACGACTAACTTCATTGGCCACAATTAACAGGGGAGTACCATTGGGACTATCGGCAGCGGGAATAAATAATAATCCTTCGGGAGAGATATCACCTAATTGCCAATCGTTGATATAATCAACAAAGAAAGGATGACTAGGGTTGGTGATATCATAAACCATGAAACCGCCAGCCCTTTCTATTCCCACAAAAGTATAGAGACGATTGCCTACGCTTCCCACGGCTAAACCTTCCGGTTCCGGCCCGCGGTTATCGCTACGACTATCGAAACTGCTAGGATTACCATCGGAATTAAAGATACTAGGAGTTAGGGGAGTTGCCGAAAAAGTCGCTAAAATTTGTTCAAAATCATCGCCACTATCGAAGACTGGGGACAGTCCATTAGTGACATTCCAAATCGAAAAAGAACGACCACCATAGGCAAAAAGTTGGCTATATTGACCTTGGGCGTTAAGTCCGTCAATGCTAGAAACATCTAAACGTCCGAGATTTTGGGCTAATTGCAATTGGGCCGCATTAGGGAAAGCATTGGGGTCTAAAGTTAGAGTAGAAACTCGTCGAGACTCATTTCTAGTATCCCCTTCATTGGCAGTAATTAAATAGGTTTGTCCGGCGATGGTAACGGTGGCGATCGTATCCGGTTGATATAAGCCAAAAACCAGCCAATTATTAATTCTCACTGCGGGAGAATTAGTCGCTCCTCCAAATACTACCCCATCTCGATCGCTAGGATCGAACCCATTACCAGAAGCGTTAAAATTTTTGGCTCCTAAAGGTAAAATACTGGTGACTTGAGCGTTAGCAATATCGACTACGGCAATACCATTATTTTCCTGTAAAGCTACCCATGCAGTGGTTCCATCGTCGGAAACGGTGATGTATTCCGGTTCCACATCTTGGGAAACCGTTTGACCGGGAAAAATACGGACTCCCTGATTTCTTAAAGTGTTCTCTTGACCATTAAAACTGGTAAAGGTGGCAGTGTTGACCGTGGGTTTGAGAACACCAGCACTAAGGTTAATGATACTAACGGAACCATCGGGATTGACACCATTAGCTGCTTCCCCTTCGTTAGCGACCAAAACCCGATTACCGTCAGGAGTAAAGGTTAACATATCTGGTAAAGCGCCCACAGTCACCTGACTCTGAAAGACACCATTAGTATCGAAAAATACTACACTGCCGTTATTGGTAATGGGATTAGCTTCCATGGCCACGGCCACGATACCATTTTGGATGGCAACGCTATTAACCCCCGCACCGTAGGAGCTAAGATTGATCGATGATAAGGTAATAGGACTAGCGGGATTGCTGATATCGGCAATATCTAGACGATTATTGGGACCAGTCACGAATAATTTTCGACTAGCGGGGTCATAAGCGGGAATTTCTGCCCCGAAGTTATTCGCAGCCGTTGTACTATTGCCAAGACTGCTCAATCGCGTGATATTTAAAGCTGATGCCGATTCGGTAACGATGTTGATACTGCCAGCAATTGACAGCAAGGTTAATAGAATTTTCCCATGGTGACGGTCGATAGCATGAATCATATTTTTAGCTAAAAACCTGCAAAAAAAGGCTAAACAATCGCATTTTTTCAGCCCCAAGTTAAAGGAAGATTAAACAAGAGGGAAATTAAGGATATCTTCAAAATTTGGCTAATGCAAGTACAAGAGAACTAGGAAAACAGCTTACTCGATCGCTTTTTAGTTGAACGGCTCATTTACCAGGGTGATAACATGGTTTAGTATAAGCTCGATCAATATGGAATCAAGACTCGTGTTATCCACTCTCCTAGCCGATTTCAAGATCATTTTTGAACGTGACCCCGCTGCCCGCAACTGGTTAGAGGTACTGTTTTGTTATCCCGGATTACAAGCTTTACTGTGCCATCGCTTCGCCCATTGGCTATATCAGCTCGGGATTCCCTTTATTCCCCGTTTAATTTCCCATTTTGCCCGTTTTCTGACTGGTATCGAAATTCACCCCGGTGCCCAAATTGGTCAGGGTGTTTTTATCGACCATGGCATGGGAGTTGTCATCGGAGAAACCGCCATTATCGGTGATTATGCCCTCATCTATCAAGGAGTTACTTTAGGAGGGACGGGGAAAGAAAGCGGTAAACGTCACCCGACTCTGGGGGAAAATGTGGTCGTCGGTGCCGGGGCTAAGGTTTTAGGTAATATTTATCTGGGTAATAACGTTCGCGTCGGCGCTGGTTCTGTGGTGCTGCGCGATATTCCCGCCGATTGTACCGTTGTTGGTGTACCAGGTCGTTTAATCTATCGCGCCGGGACGCGGGTGCAACCTCTCGAACACGGTGATTTACCCGACTCGGAAGCGGTGGCTATTCGCGCTTTGGTGGATCGCATCGAACAACTGGAAAAACAAGTGTACGAATTGCGGCTAGAACGGTCAAAAGAACCAGATTATCGGATTAATTGCCCAGTTTTAGCCCATTTAGAAGAAGAAGCGAGTCATAGCTGTTGTCCCGCGGCCGATCAAGATATGCGCGAGTTTCTCGAAAGAGCGGTTTAACCCCGAGAATCTTTTGATATGATAGAAGACTGGTTTTCTAGTGGCTGAAATCCATTCGTCAAAGCTATTATTGTTAAGGACTACTTGGCACCATCCGATGGCTCAAACTGACTCGATCCGTATCCGTGGCGCCCGACAACACAATCTCAAAAATGTTGATATCGAATTACCCCGCAATCAGTTGATTGTTTTTACGGGAGTTTCGGGATCGGGCAAATCTTCCCTCGCTTTCGACACTATTTTTGCCGAGGGACAGCGCCGCTATGTGGAGTCCCTCAGCGCCTACGCGCGCCAATTTTTAGGACAATTAGATAAACCCGATGTGGATGCGATCGAGGGTTTAAGTCCGGCTATTTCCATCGACCAAAAATCCACTTCCCACAATCCCCGCTCTAGTGTGGGAACTGTAACGGAAATTTACGATTACTTGCGTTTATTGTTCGGTCGTGCTGGGGAACCCCATTGTCCCCATTGCGATCGCAATATTGCCCCCCAAACCATCGATCAAATGTGCGATCGAGTGATGGAATTAGCCGATAAAACCCGATTTCAAATCTTAGCCCCAGTAATTCGCGGCAAAAAAGGCACTCATAAGCAATTAATCTCTAGTTTGGCCTCCCAAGGCTTTGCCCGGGTGCGGATTGACGGCAAGGTAGTAGAATTATCCGAGGGCATCGAGTTAGATAAAAAACATCTTCATGATATTGAAATTGTTATCGATCGCCTGATCAAAAAAGAGGGTTTACAGGAAAGATTAGTGGATTCTTTAACCACTTGTTTAAAGCATTCCGACGGTGTAGCGATTGTGGAAATTCTCGATGAGAATAACGAAGATAATCCCGAAGTTACCAAAGAAATTGTCTTTTCCGAAAAATTTGCCTGTCCCGAACACGGGGCAGTTATGGAAGAATTATCCCCCCGTTTATTCTCTTTTAATTCTCCCTATGGTGCTTGTCCCAACTGTCACGGATTGGGCAGTTTACGGAAATTTTCGGCAGATTTAGTCATTCCAGACCCAAAACAACCGGTATATTCTGCTATTGCCCCCTGGTCAGATAAGGATAACTCCTACTATCTTTCTCTCCTCTACGGTTTAGGGCAAGCTTTAGGTTTTGAAATTCAAACTCCTTGGCAGAAACTCACAAAAACCCAGCAAGATATCATTCTCTATGGGAGTAAAGAACCGATCTATTTTGAAGATGATTACCGTTACGATACTGGCCGCGGTTACTATCGAGAATTTGCGGGAGTTATCAATATCTTAGATAGGAATTATCAAGAAACCACCTCGGAAGTTATCAAACAAAGACTAGAGAAATATATTGTTAACCAAACCTGTGAAGTTTGTCACGGAAAAAGATTAAAACCAGAAGCTTTATCGGTACGTTTAGGACAATATACGGTCACGGATTTTACTGAAGTTCCGATTCGGGATTGTTTGCAGAGAATTAATGATTGTCATTTAACCCCAAGACAAGCATTAATTGGAGAATTAGCTCTCAAAGAAATCAAAGCGAGACTACAATTTTTAATCGATGTGGGATTAGATTATCTTACCCTCGATCGACCGGCGATGACCTTATCTGGGGGAGAATCCCAACGAATTCGATTAGCTACCCAAATCGGTTCGGGATTAACGGGAGTATTATATGTCCTCGATGAACCTAGCATCGGATTACACCAAAGAGATAATAGTAAACTGTTAGAAACCCTGCAAAGATTGCGAGATTTAGGTAATACTTTAATCGTCGTCGAACACGATGAAGAAACGATTCGGGCAGCCGATTATGTGGTCGATATTGGTCCAAAAGCGGGCATTCATGGCGGAGAAATCATCTGTCAAGGTAGTTTTAAAACCCTGTTAAAGTCCAAAAAATCGATAACAGGGGCTTACTTATCGGGACGCAAAGTTATTGAAACTCCTCCCCAAAGAAGGGAAGGGAATGGTAATGCTTTAGTCTTAAAAAATTGCCATCAAAATAACCTAAGAAATATTGATGTAACGATTCCTTTAGGCAAATTAGTCTCGATTACGGGGGTATCTGGTTCGGGCAAATCCACCCTAATTAATGAGTTATTATATCCGGCTTTACAACATCATTTAACCCGTTTAACTCCCTTCCCCAAAGAATTAGATAAAGTGGCAGGATTGGACGCAGTTGATAAAGTAATTGTCATCGACCAATCACCGATAGGACGCACTCCTCGGTCAAATCCTGCCACCTATACGGGGGTTTTTGACATTATTCGCGAGATTTTCACCGAAACCATCGAAGCAAAAGCTAGAGGTTACAAAGCGGGGCAGTTTTCTTTTAATGTTAAAGGAGGACGCTGTGAAGCTTGCCTAGGCCAAGGAGTAAACGTCATCGAGATGAATTTTCTCCCCGATGTCTATGTGCAGTGTGATGTGTGTAAAGGGGCGCGTTACAATCGGGAAACCCTACAGGTTAAGTATAAAGGTTATTCGATCGCCGATGTCTTAGATATGACGATCGAGGAAGCATTAAAAGTCTTTGAAAATGTCCCCCGGGCCACCACCAGATTACAAACTCTCGTGGATGTGGGTTTAGGATACTGTAAACTCGGTCAAAGCGCTCCCACTTTATCCGGTGGAGAAGCGCAAAGGGTGAAATTAGCGGCCGAATTATCCCGACGGGCCACGGGAAAAACCCTATATTTGATCGATGAACCGACTACGGGGTTATCTTTTTATGATGTGCATCATCTCTTAGATGTGTTACAAAGATTGGTCGATAAAGGTAATTCGATTATCGTCATCGAACATAATCTCGACGTGATTCGCTGTAGCGATTGGATTATTGATTTGGGACCAGAAGGAGGGGATAAGGGAGGAGAATTAATCGCGGTGGGAACACCGGAAACCGTGGCTAAATGTGAAAGATCCTACACCGGTCATTATCTTGCCCAAGCATTACTTCAATATCCCCCAAAAAAGCAGGATAATGTTAGGGAAGAACACAGAGATAATAAAGCCAATGATCAAGATTAGTATTTAACTCTTGTTCACTCTTAATTTCCTGACCGGTTTTCCAAGAATAAATTTTAATATCTTGAAAGTAAGACCTTAACTGTCTTAATTGTTCTTTGGGGGTGGCGTAATAATTTTGCAGACGAAAATTATGGGGTTCATCCCGAATAATTGCATAGTCAGCAGTCAATAACTGTTCGTAGCTAAGAGAGGGATTACAGGCACGCAAAATCGCCCAGATGACTAAATTGACATAGCTACTAAAAGGATTCAAACTAATCTTTTTTTTCCAATCGAATTCTGGGATAATTCCCTGGAGATTATGACTAGAAAAGCAAAAATAACCACCCGCTTTACCAATGCGGCTAATTTCCTCTAAAACTAGAAAACGGTCAGCATGGGAAATATAATCAATGCCATTAAAACTAAAGAGAATAAAATCAAAATAATTATCCGCAAATTGTTCTAGATTTCTAGCATCGGCCACTTGCCAGAATAAATGGGGGAATTTTTGACGACAAGCGGCGATCATTTCCGCAGAATAATCAACCCCGATATATTCTCCCACAAGAGGGGCAAAATACTTCGTAGTCCGTCCCGCACCTACCCCTAAATCAAGCATTTTCATGGTTGATAAACGCTCTTGCAGCAGGGTTAAAATTGTCTTTTCTGCCGGCTGTAGCGCGGTTAATTGGGCATAATAACCGACAATACTAGGGTCTCTATAGGTTTGATGATTTTTGTCCTTAATCATTCTTGAGCGCTCTTTCCTTATAATCTGGCTGTTTTTCTCTTACTAATAATTCACCTTCCCAACCGCCAATTACTTCTTCAAAAAAGCCTTCTTGCCATTGGCTAAATGTAGTTTTTTCTTCTTTTTCTTTTAGAGATATTGGCTGATAAACTAAGGTGACTTCTAAATCTGTGTTTTTAAGTTCATGCGGTAAAGATATTTGTAATGTTCCATCTTCTCCTACACGGGTTTTAAAACTAATTGTTTTCATTGATTAACTCCTTTTGAAAACTTAAATTTCATGATTTAGCTTCTTTAATCACTCAATTGGGAAACCGGGTATAGCAGTATCGATTAACTTCATTAACTTCATGGTTTCGGCTAAGGTTACTACTATCATAAGGATAGTGTAATATGTCCTCGTCCGACAAGGTGCGTCCCTTGCGATCTTTTAACCATAAAGACATCTTCACCCCAAACAGGTTCGACATCGCAGAAATCACCATCCGATGAGAATGGTGATACATCCCACTCAAGACACCGTTACGCCGCTTTCTTCTCTTCGAGATCGAACTCACGATGTTGCATAACCACGAGAAACTTGATATATTGGCAGTTGATAAATATTATTGAAAATTTACCGGAGGCATAAATATGTTATCAACTGATGTCAGACAAAAATCGATGATTAAGAGAATTGAGCAAGTTGTTTCTATTTTAATGGAAGATCGTCCTTTCTTTAAAGAGGAGCTTAATTATTCAGAAATAGTGAAACATTTGGTTGAATTATTTGAAAAAAATTTACCTTTTGAGGAATTTAACACGATGTCAGAGGCAGAATTGAAAGAGCATTGTAGCTTTATTATGTCCACAGAAATCCTGTCAAAAATTGGCGGCAATTTTACTCCTGAACAAATGGCTATTTTTGATGAAGCAATTAAGCGTAAATAGGTAATTATGAGTTATTCGCTAGATACTAATTCAGCGTAATCTTGAAGTTTATTAAAAAATTAAATATGTCAAAGCTCAAAGAAAAAGTATCTTTATCAGTTGCATTACTTATTTTGAAATTAAGAGGGGATTGTTGGCAGTTGCTGCACCTAAACAAAGAGAAATATTTAACAAACTTTGTCAGGATTATCAAATTATTTTATTAGATGATTTAGCTATTTTAGAAAAACCAGCCGAAATTCATGCTGCTCTTAGATTAAGAGGATTACCCATACAAACAGAAGATATTTTAATTGCTGCTACTGCTATAGTTAAAAGTTTAATTGTTGTTTCTAATGACGGTGATTTATTGAGGGTTGAAGGATTAAGTTTAGAGAATTGGGTAGAGTTATAAATTGAACCCAATCTTTAATTCATCCGCCATATTTTAATAGCTTGAATCAGTAAAGAGGTGCGTTACACTACGTTAACGCACCCTACAAAATTGGCTTGAGTCAGTAAAGACGTGCGTTACACTACGTTAACGCACCCTACAAGAGCGGCTACCATCTTTAAGAAAAGATTTAGACTATCATTAAGATGCGATTAAATTATCCACTGGGCATCAATGCAGATTTTTAGTTCTTTTGTCTCATCTACAAGGATAGCATTTTCCAAAAGTGATAAAAGAGGTGTAAAGTTATTTTATAGTAGTTGTCTTTGATAGTCTGGAAATTGTCCTGACGACTTCCCCAATTGCTCCCCACCTGACCCACCGTCCCAACCGCCAGTTGGCGAAATTTGATTATATCCTGCTCAACCAGCACCATCCCAATTGAGCGAGTTCGCCGTCGCTTGTCAGCCATCTGATCAGAGGCTTGCAGCGATCGCCTGGTTTTAAATTGAGTTACGCGCAAGATCAGGTATTTTTATTTGAGCAACACTAAGAGAGAAAAAGCAGCGGGTATCACATATCTGTATAAAGTGCTACAATAATCTAAGATTCCATCAAAGGTTAGATTATCAAACGCCGACTCAGAACTATCAAGGTCGGAAAACCTCGTTCGATAGTCTGAGCAGAGGTAAGACAATCGGTTAGAACTTATTGACCATCTGAGACTGTCCAATCGTTGGGATCGACTTCGGGTATGGGTGAGGATATCGATCCGCAATTGTCAGGGTAACACCAAATCCCCCCGATCCAGTGCAGTTGACAAGCCTTCTGGTTCGTAGTGACCACTTCAGGGGTCCCTGATGATAACTGGGTTTTGCTAACTGGATTTAGGATAAACCTGCCTTAGTGCGGTTTTGTCGTTACTTGTCTAACAATTGTTGCTATTTCACTAACTACCTTATTTTTTATGGTTAAAAATTATGGCAAGCAAATCTTATTCGATGGTGCAAAATTCCCCAACCGGAACAACCGGAACGGGACTAGATCAAACGGTTGAAAGAATTGGCAGAGATCCAGGACTCGCTGGTGCTAATCTCGGCACAAATATTACGGTTGGAATGACGGCGGCTAATGAATTAAATCAGTTAATCTTAGAAGCCAAACAAGCCACTGGAGTTGCTAGTAACGGCATTTTTACTGTCAGTGACGTAATCGCGATTAATGCCTGGATTCGCGCTAACCGTTTAGCAGAATTTACTGCTCTCCACGGCGATGATGACGGTACAACAGAAACAGGGTTTCATTTAGTTCAAAATGACGGAGCGACTCAACAGTATCGCAATCAGAATTTAGTTGATACGGTTTTTGATGGCATTTATCACATTGGTTTCCTAATTGAAAATGGCACCTTTGTCAATGAAGATGGTAACGCCAATGCCACTGTCACCCAAGTAGCGGATTGGCTAACCCAATTTTATACAGATCGGGCAACAACTAATACTGGACTTGATCGGATTACGGAATTAATTATTGCCGATCAGGGTTTAGCGCAAAATATACCTTGGCAAGAAATTGCTGGCGGTGCTGATGCTGCCAATGGACTGAATGATTTATTAAAAACAGCGATTACCACCTACAATCTCGCCGCCGATGGTTCAATTTCCGAAAGCGATATTGCACAAATTAACAATTGGATTCGCTCTGATGCCACCCGTTATAACACTTTTGTTGTTCTGCATGGGGATGATGACGGCACAACAGAAACTGGCTTCCATTTAGTTCAAAATGACGGTGCTAAGACCACATATTTTGCGAAAAACCTAGTTAATACCGTTGCCGACGGAATCTATCATATTGGTTTTGAGATCCAAAATGGGCGGTTTCTCAATGAAGATGGTGCGGCCAATGCCACAGTCAAAGACGTAGCAGATTGGTTAACATATTTTTACGTTGATCAGTCCACCACTGGCACAGGATTAGACAAAATTGTCGATACCATCAAAATCGATACTGGCTTAGCCAAGTGGACAAATGCGGGGGATATTAACGCCGGAGCCGCCGCCGCCGACGGACTTAACCATCTATTAGTCGATGGCGTTACAGCTACAGGTATCGCTGCTGATGGCTGGATTACCAGCGATGATATTCGCACCCTCAATCAGTGGGTTCGCACTAATCACTATGACGAATTTATCCTCCTCCACGGTGACGATGAGGGAAATGAGGAAACAGGCTACCACCTGGTACAAAATGACGGAGCGACAACCCAATACTTCGGTAAAAATTTAGTCAATACCGTAGCCGATGGACTCTATCATATTGGCTTTACCATCGAAGAAAATCGTCTCGTCAACGAAGACGGCGATGCCAATGCTCGCCTGAATGATGTTGCCAGTTGGCTCAACTATTTCTATCTTCAGAAAACCATTATTTACGGTGATAACTCTAGCGACACGATTACAGGTACGAATCTTGCCGAACACCTGATGGGTTACGGGGGAAACGATATTCTCAATGGTGGCGGCGGCGATGACCTAATCGATGGAGATTGGGGGTCTGACAATTTATCGGGTGGGGTTGGTAATGACCTCCTCTATGGCGGCGCAGACAATGACCAATTAGATGGAGGTGAAGACTCAGACACTTATTATGTCTCCGGTAATCTAGCCGGAGGCTGGTCGAGTTTCCAAGGCTATGACATCTACACCGATACAGGGACCACCGGGGTGGATAAAATTGTGGCTTTGGGTACAGGAGACGTGGACCTAGGGATTCTTTCCTTTAGCGCCAATAGTGGCATTGAAACCATCGACGGGACAGGAGTAACAGGAAAAGTCACCATCGTCGGTGATTGGAGTGACAACACCCTCGACTTCTCTAATACTGCTTTTGTCGGTGACAATATCCAAATCAATGGCTATGGGGGGAATGATAATATCACCGGTAATACCAGCAATAACGTCATTATTGGTGGCGGTGGTGAGGACAAACTTAACGGTGGTAACGGTTCCGACCAATACGTTTATACCGGCTATCAAAGTAATGAGTGGAATACCTTTGAAGGCTATGACACCATTACGGATACAGGAACCACTGGCACAGATACCATCGTCGCCAAAGGTACGGGTAATGTTGATATTGGTCTCAAGAGTTTTGGGGTTAATAGTGGCATTGAAA
>NZ_JADEXI010000789.1:0-1738 GCF_015207185.1 Microcystis sp. LEGE 08355
GGTGTAGCCAAGACTTGGCGCCTGTTGTCCGTGCCGTTAAATTTGGCGGATAATTATCCCTTGCTCGAGAAAACTTCGGGACTGTGGTTACTGTTGGCCACCGATATCACGGAACAACAGCAATATTGTCAGGAATTAGCGGTTAAAAATGCCGATTTAGTCCATTTAAATCGTCTTAAGGATGAATTTCTCGCCTGTGTCAGCCATGAGTTTAAATCGCCCCTCACCGCCGTTATCGGTCTTTCCAATCTGCTGCGGGAACAAAAAATCGGTGAACTTAACCCCCGACAGTCCAAATATGCCGATTTAATCTATCGCAGCGGTCGTCAGTTGATGGCTTTGGTCAATGATCTCCTCGATTTAACCCGCCTAGAGACAGGACAACTACAATTAACTTTATCTAGAGTCAAAATCGATCGCCTCTGTCAACGGGTGTACGATATCATCGTCGATAAATATCCCCAACGTCTCGATCTCCCCAGCAGCTATCGTCTTGACATCGAATCGGGGTTAGATTATGCCCTGGCCGATGAAACCCGTTTACAACAGATGTTAGTGCATTTGTTAGATAATGCGGTAAAATTCACCATTGATGGCGGTAATTTGGGCATTAAAGTCAATCGTTGGGAAAATTGGCTGGCTTTTACCGTCTGGGATACGGGTATCGGTATTCCGGAAGAATCCCAGCATCTGATTTTTCAGAAATTCCAACAGCTAGAAAGTCCTTTCACCCGTCAATTTGAGGGTGCAGGTTTAGGTTTAGTCCTCAGCCAAAAATTAGCGCGCTGTCACGGTGGAGATCTATCCTTTGTCTCCAGGGCCCGGGAAGGCAGTCAATTTACCTTACTGCTGCCGGTTCATCCCCAAAGTGCAGACCAAGAGTCCGCCACTCCCCAGCGTCTGGTGTTAGTGGTGGAAGCTAATCCCCAAGTGATCGAACAGTTTGTCGATCGCTTGAGTGAATTGGGATTAAAAGCTATTATCGCTCGTAGCGGCACTGAGGCGATCGAAAAAGCCAGGCAGTTAAAACCCCGTTGTGTTTTTCTCAATCCTAATCTCCCCCTCTTGTCCGGTTGGGATGTGTTAACGCTGCTGAAATCCCATACCCAAACCAAAGACATGAAAGTTATTGTCACCGCTGCCGATTCTGAGCGCAACCGCAGTCAACAGCAAGGGGCCGATAGTTTTCTGGTTCCGCCAATCACCTCGGCAGCTCTGCAAGCTTGCCTGAATCTGACCGTTTCCCCCATTCCTAGTCGAAAAAGGCGCACTGCTCCGACTCTGCTGCGTTTACACGGCCATTATGCCCCCAATTTCTCCGATTTATCTTCCTTTAGCTGGATTTGGAATAATCAATTAGTCCGGGAAAATTATCGTTTTATTGAGGCCGATAGTTGCGAACAGGCGGAACTTTTAGCTACTGTCTGGGAGGTGGACGCTATCTTAATCGATAGTTCGATCGCAGAAGATTTATACTCTTATCTGCAAACCTTGAGCAAGTCGGAAACCCTAGCTAATTTACCCCTAGTCACCCTTGATGTGGCTGTCACCGAGGTGGCCAATCAAATCCCCGGTTTAGCCGTTTTTCCCTGTTTGGCCCCCCCGACGGAAAACCGCATCGAACAGCTATTAAAGGTGATCGAGACTGCTGATCTGGCTTTTTCTCGCCACTTGATCGGCGATCGCATCCTGTAGGGGCGAAGCATTCGGGCAATAACCTATCGGTAAAACCCCACAC
>NZ_JADEXI010000790.1:0-1729 GCF_015207185.1 Microcystis sp. LEGE 08355
ACAAGGTTTTCCCGATGATTATCAAATTGTCGGCAGTTATCAAACTATGCGAAAATTAACGGGTAATAGTGTAGCGATTTCCTGCGTAGCTGCTGTGGTTAATTCTGTAATCGAGTCTTTGTTAGATATTGAGCAAGCATCAACTAATTCATTCTCGTTCAATCGAACTACTCAATTAAGTTTATTTTCGACTCAGGAGTTTTAGATAGTGGTAAGTATTCAAGACGCTAAAATGAGACTTGATAGCATTATTGCTAAAGCTAGAATTGACTTGTATAAGCCAATTCAAATTGCCGAAGTTCTTAGAAAATCTCGGTTAGAAAAAAATATCAAAGTTTTAGATTTAAAGACTTATCAAAATCAATCTATTCGTTGGCGAGATGAAGTAACAATAAGATTGCTTAATAAAGTTTCTACATCTTCTGCTAGATATCAACATGATGTATGGAGTACCACAGCAATGTCTCCTGAGTTACTGGAAATTCTTGATCGAGAAAATAAGCGAACACGGGGAGGTGTAGAACGTTATATTTATTTAAAATTTAGTGAAAGACAAGCTACTGTATCAAGTTTAATTGACTATATAGAAAGTCAAAATGAGAAAAGTTTTGATTTAAAATATTTATTAGATGAGTTTAGTGCTAAAGCAGGAATCCGCAGAAGTATAGACAAAGCATACGAGATTATAGCTTATAGTTTATTTGAAACCATTGTAGTATCTCTGGAGGCAGAGATCACAATGTCTATACCTTCAATCAAACAAGATTTATTAAACGAGTTTTCTGATTTAGCTAAAGCCTTACTTGGTTTAGATAAGAACCAAAATAAGCGAGTATTTAAGGCTCATATTTATAGAGTAGGAGTGACGAATGCAGCCGATAGGGGCTTAGATATGTGGGCAAATTTTGGCATAGCTATTCAAATAAAACATTTAACCCTTGATGAAGAAATAGCTCAAAATATTATCGATAAAGTAGAAAGCGATCATATAGTTATTGTTTGCCGTGATGCTCATGCTGATGTCATCAAAATTATAGCTCAACAAATCAGTTGGGGACAAAGAGTGCGCGGCATAATACTTGAATCGGAGCTAATTAATTGGTATAACAGATGTTTGCGAGGTGAATTTTCTAATTTGTTGGCCAAACCTTTACTTCAGTATCTAAGTGATAACTTTAGAAAAGAATTTCCTCAGTCTATTGCTTTAATAGATTTTTTAGAGGAAAGAAAGTATTTGAAGTTAAAAATAAGAGACGATGATATTTGGGCTATTGCTTAGATTAGCAAAAATGGTAATTAAGTCAAGAAAACAAAAACTATCAAAAAGTCCCTCCTGTCTCCTGCTGTCAAACCATTGATTAGGATTTTTCTTAGCCACAAAAGTTTTGGCATCGTCAAAGATTTTAGGCAAGGATGTGGAAAGCTTCAGCTGATTGGGTGTAACAGAAAATTGCTGTCGATTTTACAATCTAAGACTTTAAATCGAAATCTATTTCCCTATTTTAGCTGAAACTATTTTTATCGGTATTTTCAACCAATTATCAGAGAAAATTTACCCACTAGAGTCGCCCTAGCTTGCTTTATTTTTGTATAATAGGGCTTATCTTCCCATACTTGTCAAACGGCCATGAGTCTCTGTCTCAATCCCGATTGTTCGCACAAAAACACCCCCACGGATAAATTCTGTCATAAGATAGAGCCCCGTAGGGTGGGTTGAGCGAAACAATAC
>NZ_JADEXI010000791.1:0-1727 GCF_015207185.1 Microcystis sp. LEGE 08355
ATTTTGAGGGAGTCAATTACCTAATTTTTAGGGAAAAAGTCTCAGAATTTTCCCCCCAATCACTCCAATGGTCGGCACTTTTTGAGAGAAAAAAAGTCTAAAAACCTTGTTGGATAAGGTTTTTAGATTTATTCAGGAAACCCTAACTACCTGTTGCCTCTTGCCTATCGATCCTTTGTCCGTCTCCATTCCCCCAACCCTGCAGCCTGGAAAAATAGCGATGAAAGAGACCAACAAAGACAACAAACAACTTTTATTAATCGACGATGACCCAAATTTAATACTTTTGGTGAAAGATTATCTAGAGTTTCGTGGTTATAGGGTGACAACCGCAGAAAACGGTCCCGAAGCCCTAGAAATCCTCGAACGCGGGGCAAATGCGGCCAAAGCAAGGGAAATGCCCGATATCATTATCTGTGATCTGATCATGCCGGAAATGGATGGTTATGCCTTCCTCGAAACAATTCGTCAGGACAGTCGTTTTAGTGGTCTTCCCGTGATTTTTCTCTCCCCTAAGGATCAAAGTCAGGACAAGGTGACAGGTTTAACCGCCGGGGCTGATTTTTATATGGTTAAACCCTTTGAACCGGAAGAATTAGTGGCCCTGGTGGAGTCTTCCCTCAAACAAGCGGGCCGGTTGCCGAAACGCATCACCCGCATCCATTCCGAGGATGTCACCCCTGTTCAGGTTCCGGGTGATGTGGAATTAACCCCAACGGAGTTAAAAGTAGTACAATTGGTCGCCCAAGGACTGGTTAATCGGGAAATCGCCGCAAAACTCAATGTTAGTCAACGGACAATTGAAAGTCATGTGTCGAATATGCTTCATAAAACTGGTCTTCATAATCGCACGGAATTGACCCAATGGGCGATCAAAAGTAATAAGCTGTTGACTATCTAGGGTTTGCGGCAAAAAGTTTTTTAGCATACCCTCAATAGTCAACAACTTATCAGGGTTTAGTGTCAGGTGATTGTCAACTCAGCTTTTTTTGGCATTAAACATCCCTGAGATTGTCCTGGTCTGCTAGTTGCGATCGCTCTTTTTCCAGGGCCAATTCCGTTTCCAATTCTTGGCTGAGGAAATAGTTGAGGAAAGTTCGGTTGACATCCTCACCGCCGTAAACGGACGGTGATTCCCTACAGATCAAACAAACTTAATTGAACGACCGACCGCTGGGTTGACGCTTCACGGGATGCCGCTACCTTAGCAGTAGTCTCACGCTTTCCTCCACGCCCGTTTAAAGTCTCCGATTGCCCACCGGCGACCTTGATATTAATTGCGGCGTTCACGTCCCTATCATGGAAAGTCCCACAGAAAAGACATTCCCACTCACGGATATTTAACGCTTTCTTACCGCCGATATTCCCACAACAGGAACATCTCTGAGACGTTGGCTCCCATCGGGAAATTATCCGAAAATCACGCCCATATTTATCAGATTTTGCCGATAGCATATCTCGGAAAGAACGCCATCCTAAATCTGATATGGCACGGGATAACTTGCGATTTTTAACCATTCCCGATGTGTTTAAATCCTCTAAAATTATCGTTTGATTTTCACGAACAACTCTAGTGGATAGTTTCTGCAAGAAATCAGTGCGAGTGTCTTTAATCTTTGCATGGATTTTAGCCACTCGTTTTCTGGCTTTTTCCCGTCGTTTACTCCCTTTCTGCTTTCTAGAAAGGTTTTTCTGTGCTTTTCTTAGTCGTTTTAATCGTTTTTTTA
>NZ_JADEXI010000792.1:0-1717 GCF_015207185.1 Microcystis sp. LEGE 08355
ATCGATCGCTAGGGGATATTCGGCTCTAACATAGATATAACCATGGTCGGCCCCCACAGCATAGGCAGCGATCGCCATTCCTTCCAGGACTAAATGGGGGTCACTTTCCAAAACACTACGGTCCATAAACGCCCCGGGGTCGCCTTCATCAGCATTACAGATAACGTATTTTTGTTTACCCGGTTGTTTAGCCACCGTCGCCCATTTTAAACCGGTGGGATAACCGGCACCACCCCGGCCGCGCAAACCGCTTTTGGTGATTTCCTCCACCACCTGGGCCGGGGTCATCTCGTAGAGGGCCTTGTAGAGAGATTGATAACCCCCGACGGCGATATATTCCTCAATGCGATCGGGATCGATTTTACCGCTATTTTCCCGGACAATTTTGACTTGATGGGAGAAAAAGGGATGTTTTGAGTCCCCTAATTGCACCTCGGTTTTGCCGCCGTTTAAGGCCGCAATAATGCTGGCCGCACTTTCCGGGGTGACTTCTTCGTATAGGAGATCCTGGGGATCCACTTCCACCAACGGACCGCGACCACAAAAACCCATACAACCGACCCCCACCACTTCGACTGTATCCTCTAGGTCTGCTTCTTTGACGGCAGTGGCGAGGTTTTTTTTGATTTGGAGGGAGTTAGCAGCTTGGCAACCGGTGGAAGTGCAACAATGCACCCGGATGCTTTTTTGTCTAGTTTTTTCTTTCTCGGCCACTGCCAATAATTCTTGTAAGTCCATATTCTTCTCAATCCACTAGAGTGAAAAATTACTGGGAGAAACTCTGTAGTTTCGCTAAGACAGTTTCCGAATCTTGTTTAGGGGCCACGACTCCATCGAAGACCACGGCCGGCGCAATCCCACAGGCCCCGATACAACGGGCCGACACTAGGGAAATTTCTCCATCGGCGGTGGTTTCTCCCACTTTGACATCAAAGGTGTTTTCGATGTCTTCGAGGATTTTGCCGCTGCCTTTGACATAACAAGCAGTCCCCATACAGACGATACAGGTGTGTTTTCCCGCCGGTTTCAGGGAAAAGAGATGGTAGAAGGTTGCTACCCCATAGACGCGACTGAGGGGCAGTTTTAGCGCCCGGGCAACGTAGAGGAGAACATCTTCTTCTAGGAATCCAAAGGCTTCTTGGGCTTTGTGCAGGACTTCAATCAGGGCTGATTGATTATATCCTGCCCGCTTCATGGTGATGTCGAGGACTTTGAAGCGTTTATCGCCACTGGGATGCTCTTTTTTCTCCGTTTGACGAGGATTGGCAGTTTGCATAAATCTGAACCAAATAAATTTTAGGGGCGATGACGGGAAAAAGATGGAGAGTTGTCGGTTTTCCTTGGTCATCTCCCTGCTTTTATTCTGACACTGGCTCCGGAGGGCGATCGATAACTTTATCTTTCCTTTAGTTATTGGGGGATAGGGGATTTTTTCGGCCTTGTCAAATTGAAAGATGCTCCGAATCAGCCTGGAACTGAAATTACTTTGATAGCAAGGATTGCATTGCATCTTTCCTATAATAGTGTTTAATCAACGAATAGGGCCTTTTATGGCGGGCTTAAGTGGGGAACAAGAGTCGCTCGATTTAGCAGTGGAATATAGCTAGGTAATAGCTGTAGGGCTAATTCATGAATTAGCCCTACAATCAATTATGATGAACCCTGGAAATAGAAAACGGGTTTCTTCGATAAACCCGTTTTCTGCGGGTTTTTTTTC
>NZ_JADEXI010000793.1:0-1704 GCF_015207185.1 Microcystis sp. LEGE 08355
ACCTACGAAATTGCGGCAGTACGACGCTTAATTGAACGAATGCTGCGAGAACAGTTAGATATGGTGGTCGGTGCGCGTCGGGAAGCGGCAAAATCCTCCCAGGCTTATCGTCCCGGTCATCGCGCCGGTAATCTATTTTTAACGGGATTGGTGAAATTTCTGTTTGGAGCGCGTTTAATCGATATGCTCTCCGGTTATCGCGTCTTTTCTCGTCGTTTCGTCAAATCTTTTCCCGCTTTGTCCAATGGTTTCGAGATTGAAACCGAGTTAACTATCCACGCTTTAGAATTAAAAATTCCCTTCGCTGAAGAACCAACCCTCTACGGGGAACGTCCCGAAGGTTCCCAAAGTAAGTTAAAAACCTTTCAAGATGGCTGGCGGGTATTGGGAACCGCTATCCTACTTTTTAAAGAAATTCGTCCTTTTCTCTTTTTTAGCCTTGTCTCGCTAATTTTGGCGGCTATTTCCCTCCTCTTAGCGATTCCCGTCCTATTTGAATACCTCGAAACCGGCTTAGTACCACGTTTTCCCACCGCCATTTTATCGGCCTCGATCATGCTTTTAGCCTTTTTAAGTTTGACCTGTGGCATGATCCTCGATTCCGTCTCCCGGGGACGAAAAGAGATGAAACGAATGGCTTATCTAGCTAACAGTTGGCTGAAAGGTTAGGGAAAAAGTTCGCTAAACATACAGGTCTAGGTCACATCTGGGGTTAAACCGTCTCTAACCGTTGCAGCACGGAGGAGGGTTTTTTGTCAATAAATTCCGCCGGCGAAATTTGATATTTAATCAGATTGGCTAATTCCTGTAGTTGGCTGATGGCTTCCGCACCTTCGAGTTTCATTAACTCTCGATCATCGCGCATTTCTGTCCAGGTGATGCCGTAATCGGACACGAGAAACCGAATTAGATGGGTTTCACCCAATCCCACCATAAAAGATGCGCTGTTCATTTGACCGCCACAGGTGTAGCAAGATGCTAGATAACCTTGATTTTCTAAGGCGATCGCTAAAGCCTGTAAATCCATGACTAAGTCTTTGACCAGTTGGCGATGCTCTTCTGCAAGTCGTTTAAACACAATGTTCCTCCTGACAACACTCCTCAATTATAAAACCTTAATACTTTTTTAAGATTCTTTTTTGAGAAAATAAGATATGTGAACCAGGTTTGTTTACGGATGTTAAGTAACAAAATGTAAAGAACCCGATACCTAGAGTAGCGTGAATTCCTGATATCGCCAAGTATGTGTAAGTACAAAGCTACCAGTTTATCCGTCTTTCCACCCCCTCGATCCCAACTATTCCCATCATGCCTATTTTTAAAGTTTAAGATCCGGTTTCGACAAAAAAGTTCGCAAATCTATGTTGACAATTACATAAACCTATGCTTCTATGCCGGATGCGGAGGGAGGGGAGCTTTTTTCAGTGTTGCCAAAGGCACGGCGTAGCCGTCCAGTAAACAGTAACTGGTAATTAGGGTTTGCTGAATAAATATAAAAACCTTGTTGTATAAGACTTTTAGACTTTTTTCCCTCAAAAAGTGCCAGCCCTTGAAGTGATCGGGGGTAAAATTCAGGTACTTTTTCCCTGAAAATTAGGTAGTTGACCACCTGAAAATCGGTAAAACCCTACACCCTACACCCTACACCCCACACCCTGCCCCCACCGAAAAACTTTTTGCCGCAAACCCTACCTAATAGTGACG
>NZ_JADEXI010000794.1:0-1688 GCF_015207185.1 Microcystis sp. LEGE 08355
AACTGATAACTGATAACTGATAACTGATAACTGATAACTGATAACTGATAACTGATAACTGATAACTGATAACTGATAACTGATAACTGATAACTGATAACTGATAACTGATAACTGATAACTGATAGATTAAATCACCGTCCCGTCGGGAATAGTGGCATTTTTGAAAATAACCACGATGCCGCTGCGAACATAGAAACCTAAATCTTCCCGATTAGCTTCTTCCACACGATCTTTGTTAACAATTAAAACATTGGCACCAATGCGAGCATTTTTGTCCACAATTGCCCGACGAATAGTGGAACCGGGGCCGATACCCACGGGAACTTTGGCATTTCCGATGAGACTTTCCCGTTCGGGGAAAGACTCATAAAAGTCGGCTCCCATCAGCATTGTATCCTCGATCGTGCAGTCTTTGCCGACTCGACTACGAATCCCTAAAATCGAGTGATGGATGCGACATTCTTTGAGAATACAACCTTCAGAAATCATCGATTCTGTCACCGTACAATTGAGCATTTTTGTCGGTGGCAGATAGCGAGAACGGGTATAGATGGGGGCTTTTTCGTCGTAGAAACTAAAGGCGGGATTTGGTTGTTGGGTCAAGGCGAGATTAGACTCATAAAAGGCCTCAATCGTCCCGATATCTTCCCAGTAACCCTTAAATAAATAAGCCTGAAGATTGTAATCTTTAGCCGCCGAGGGAATGATTTCCTTGCCGAAATCGGTCTGTTCTTTATTGGCATCGAGCAGATCGATTAAAACATTCTTTTTAAAGACATAAATTCCCATGGAAGCGATGTAGGGACTTTGACGGGCTTGGTCGGGACTTAAGCCTAAAATCGTCGTATCTACCCGCATTCTTTCCAATTCTGCCCCTTTGGGTTTCTCATAAAAATCGACAATGCGCCCCGAATCATTAATTTTCATCACCCCAAAAGCGGAGGCGCGACGTTCATCGATGGGAACCACCGATAAAGTGATATCGGCGTTGGTTTCCCGATGGCGTTCGATGAACTTACTGTAGTCCATGCGATAGAGATGATCTCCAGAGAGAATGAGATATTCATCGATATCCCAATCCTTCATCGTCCAGATATATTGTCGTACTGCGTCGGCCGTGCCTTGGAACCATTGAGGATTTTCCATGGTTTGTTGAGCGGCCAAAACTTCCACGAAACCATCGCTAAAACCCGTAAAATTATAGGTACGATTGAGGTGACGATTGAGAGAAGCGGAATTAAATTGCGTCAACACATAGATTTTGTCAATCTGGGAGTTAATACAATTGCTGACGGGAATATCGATTAAGCGATATTTTCCCGCTAGGGGGACGGCAGGTTTTGCCCGCAGTTTCGTTAACGGATAAAGGCGAGTTCCGGCCCCGCCACCCAAAATAATAGCTAATACTTTTTTCACGCGCGTAACCCTCGCGATTGGCTGTTTCCTTCTCAAAGTAAGTGTAGGATGATAGCGCACCTTATTGATAGAGGGGAAACAAAAATCTAGATCTAAAAGTCATCAAGAGGGAATTGATCGGAGTCTTTGGGGATAAATTGGCTAAAATCATGAATTTTTGGGCTAAATCATTAATATTCACCTTTTTTCTCCCTTTACCGTACCTAATGCCCACGACGGTGACGGGCGATCGCTGTTCTTGGTTAGCCCAAGGTTCCGATGTACAGACT
>NZ_JADEXI010000795.1:0-1687 GCF_015207185.1 Microcystis sp. LEGE 08355
AAGAGACAACCCTACACCCCACACCCTGCCACCACGAGAAACTTTTTTTTGGCCGCAAACCCCACTTAGACATCAAAAGGGTGCGATAAGTTCCCTAAAACTACCGTAAAAATTTATTCTTAATCGGGCAATTTCATGAAACGAATTATCTCCCAATGTCGTAAGGAATTAGTGCAGTTTAGTCGTGATCGACTTACCCTCGCCCTCGCTTTCATTTTGCCCGTGATGACTCTTTTTATCTTTGGTTTTGCTATTCGTTTAGAGGCGAAAGATATACCAGTTTTAGTGCAAGATCAAGATCAAACAGTTTTTAGTCAAAATTATAGCGATCGCTTGTTCGCCACTAATTTATTTATTCCCGTGGTTTGGGAAGGCAACCCTGAAACCGCTTTAGATCGAGGTATTGCTAGGGCAATTGTTGTGATTCCTCCCGATTTTAGTCGTAATTTACAAGCCAATAAAACCGCCGAAATTCAAGCAATTGTTGATGGTACAGATGCTAATAATGCCCGAATTATTCGCAGTGCGATTAAAGCGACTACCCGCTCTTTTTTACAAGCAGAAAACTTAATTTCTGCTACTATTCCTATCGAAACTGCCACCCGACTTTGGTTTAATCCGGGACGACAAGAATCTCTCTATATTGTGCCGGGGGTTTATGCTGTGGTTTTATGGATTTTTCCCTCACTTTTATCAGCGATCGCTATGGTACGAGAAAAGGAAAAAGGCACAATTTTACAAGTTTATGCCTCCGCTCTCACTGCCGAAGAATTAATACTAGGTAAATCCCTCGCTTATCTAATAGTAGGAATCGGAATCGCTATCGGAGTTATGGGTTTAGGAAGTCTGATTTTTCAATTAAATTTTGCTGGTGATCCAATGCCATTACTGTTAGGAACTATCCTCTATTTATGGGCAAGTGTGATGTTTGGATTAATGTTAGGTGCGCGTACCAGTAATCAAAATTCTGCGGTGCAAGGTGTTTCTTTAGTGGGTTTTCTCACTGCTTTATTACTCAGTGGTTTTATTTATCCGTTAAGTAATATTCCCTTTCCCCTCTCTTTAGTATCAAATATAGTTCCCGCTCGTTATTATATCGAAATTACTAGAGATGCTTTTGTCAGGGGTGTGGGTTGGGCGGGTATTGGCAATAATTTAGTTATCATTTTCCTCTTGGGAATGGTCTTATTTTTATTGGCAATAAAAGCTCTATCAAGAATGCAGTTAGGAGAATAATAAGATGTTTAAGCAATTATTTACAGGTCGTTTTTTATCTTTAGTTATTAAAGAAATTCGGCAGATATTACGCAACAAACAGTTAATTATTCTCTTGATTTTCCCCCCAACTCTTCAACTATTAATTTATGGATTTGCTCTTAATCCCGATGTTCATCATATCAAATTAGGAATAGTCGATTATGCCGCTACTGCTGAAAGTCGCTCCCTCATCGCTGCTTTTACCGAAAATCAGATTTTTGATGCCGAAATGATCACTTTTGATGAGAAGACATTAACCCAACAGGTGGAAACAGGAAAATTAACCGCCGGTTTAATAATTCCTCCCGAATTTAGTCGCAATCTCACCCAAGAAAAAACCGCATCTATTCAAGTTTTTATCGATGGAGTGGATGCCAATACCGCAGGAATTGCTAAGGGTTATATCAATCAAATTGTCCAAGAATTCGGC
>NZ_JADEXI010000796.1:0-1672 GCF_015207185.1 Microcystis sp. LEGE 08355
TAAGAGACAGCCGTAAACCCGCTTCTTTAATTGCATACAAAGTCACGGGTTTATCGTTAACTACCGCCTCAACTCGACCATTAATTAATTCCTGCAAAGCTAAAGCCGCCGAGTCAAATTGACTAACCACTGCTCCGGGTATTTTTGTCGCTTCTAAGGCTCCCGTAGTGCCAATTTGGACGGCAATTCTTTTGCCTTTTAAGTCTTCAAAATTTTTAATTGTCTTATTATCTTCCCGAACAGCGATCGCTAAACCAGCCCTAAAATAAGGTCGAGAAAAAGAAATCGCTTGGGCGCGTTCGGCGGTGATTGTCATGCCACTAATAGCGGCTTCCACTGTTCTTGCTTGTAGGGCCGGAATAATACCATCAAAGGGTAAATTTCTAAAGTCAATGTTGAGATCGGCTTCCTTGCCAATCGCCCGCATTAAATCGATATCAAACCCAGTTAATTGTCCCCCTTGTTGAAATTCAAAGGGCGGAAAAGTTGCTTCTGTGGCGACTCGAAAGGGATTAGGAGGGGTCTGGGAAAAAGCGGGAATAACACTTAATCCGATCGCCAAGACTAATCCTAACAAGGCAAAGATGACTCTCTGCACCGCCCGCCCTCGCCAAAATTTAATCATTTTTTAATTGTTTCTCCTTGATTTTTTTACTCAATTAAGTTAAGGATTTCGTCCTACTCCTCACCTAAGACAGATGTAGAGAGACTATTTGAGTATTATGATTATTCCTCTTGATAAAATGTCGTCAAGGATACAATCTAGCAGAAACTAATCTCGATACCTTTATACAGAATGTAAAATTTTTTACGAGAGGACATCATGACCACTACCACCCCTGTGATTGTTAGTGAAGGTTTACGCAAAAGTTACGGCTCTTTAGAGGTACTTAAAGGAGTTACAGGTACTCTTTATCAAGGGGACGTGGTATCGGTAATCGGTCCCTCTGGCTGCGGCAAAAGTACCTTTTTACGCTGTCTCAATCGTTTGGAAACAATTAACGGCGGCCGCTTGGAGGTGATGGGAATTGACATCTCTTCCCCGAAGTTAAATCAATCAGTCCTCCGCAATTTACGCAGCCGGGTAAGTATGGTGTTTCAACACTTTAATCTTTTTCCCCATCTCACCGTTTTACAAAACTTGATGTTGGCCCCCAAGCAAGTGTTACACCACTCGGAAAATGAGGCTAAGGATACGGCAATTCAGTATCTGGAAAAGGTGGGTTTGGCCCCAAAAGCCGATGTTTATCCCGACCAATTATCGGGAGGCCAAAAACAACGGGTGGCGATCGCTCGCAGTCTCTGCATGAAACCAGAGGTGATTTTATTTGATGAACCCACTTCGGCCCTGGATCCGGAATTAGTCGGGGAAGTGTTAAACGTTATGCGTCAATTGGCCGATGACGGTATGACTATGGTAGTCGTCACCCACGAAATGCAGTTCGCTAAGGAAGTCTCTAACAAGGTTTTGTTCTTTAATCAAGGTGTGATCGAAGAAGCAGGCGATCCCGACACCTTCTTTAATAATCCCCACAGCGAGCGCCTACAAGCTTTTTTAAGTCGCATCAATAGTAATTAGGGTTGGCTGAATTCAGGAGGCAAAAGGCAAAAGGCAAAAGGCAAAAGGCAAAAGGCAAAAGGCAAAAGGCAGCTTTATTCTCCCCACTTCCCC
>NZ_JADEXI010000797.1:0-1669 GCF_015207185.1 Microcystis sp. LEGE 08355
TAATCACTCCAATCGCTGGCACTTTTTGATTTCAAAAAAGCCTAAAGATATTATCCAACAAGGTTTTTAGATTTATTCAGCCAACCCTAATTAGTTTTACCGGTAGGGGTTGACATCTATTCAACCCCTGATAATCAGCTATAATAAAAAGCTTGCTAGAAATTGCCGCTCCAGAGAGTTCATGCTACCCACACGCGATTGTGTTCGTCAAACCCCCGCTTACACTCCGGGAGAACAGCCCCAAACTGCGGGATTTACCAAACTTAACACCAATGAGAACCCCTATCCCCCACCGGCGGAAATTTTTGCCCACCTGCAAGAGCAATTAGAAAAAGTCCGACTCTATCCCGATCCTATCTCCAAAGAGTTACGGCAAACGGCGGCGGAATTATACGGCATAACAGCCAATCAGATAATCGCAGGTAATGGCTCCGATGATATCCTTAATATCGCCCTGCGAACTTTTGTTAACCCTTGCGAAAGCGTCGCTTTTTTGGATTTAACTTATTCCCTTTACGAGACAATTGCCCGGGTACACGGGGCAAATATTATCGAATTTACCACTAATGATCAATTTGAATTAGCAGGGCCGATTATTTGTCCAGAAGCGAAATTAATTTTTCTCGCTTCCCCTAATCCTCCCCTCGGTAAACATCTTGAGCGCGACTATTTAGAAGCAACCTGTGCTAATGCGTCGGGAGTGGTATTAATTGATGAAGCTTATGTGGATTTTAGTGATGACAATCATCTCGATTTTCTCTCCCGTTACGATAATGTCATCATTAGTCGCACCATGTCGAAAAGTTATAGTTTAGCGGGGTTAAGAGTCGGTTTCGGTTTTGCTTCGAGGGCAATTATCGAACAGATGGATAAGGTGCGTGATTCCTATAATTTAGATCGCATTGCTCAAACTTTAGCCACAGCAGCTTTAAAACACCATAATTATTTTGAGGAAGTTTGGCAAAAAGTCCGTCAAACCCGCAGCCGTTTAATTACTTCTTTGCGCGAGTTGGGATTTATTGTTTTTGACTCGGAAGCTAATTTTATCCTCGCTTCTCCCCCGCACATTAGTGCCAGTGAGTTATATAATCAACTGAAAGAGCGTCAGATATTAGTGCGATACTTTAAACATCCTCGCATTCAGAATTATGTGCGGATTTCTATCGGCACTGATGAGGAGATTGATCGCCTTTTATCTGCTGTTCAAGAGATTATGGGAACAAATTAATCTCTATTTCCGTCAAGGTTTTATTAGCATTTTAACCCCTGATAAATTCTCGAAAAAAAGGCTAGATTGATCGGAACAAAGCAGCGACAAACAAGGGTCTAATGGCCTGTCGTTTCTCCCGATTACTAGCCTTGGCTATCAAGATTATTAGTCCGACAAAAGGATTAAATACTAGCGCAAAAATTTTTGAACTTATGCAATTTTATCCACAAGGAATCACAGTTCAAGAATTGAGCCAACGCTTAAATCGTCCCGTTTCTATGCTCAATCTTTGTCTAAAATCTTTGGTCGCTTCTAAAAAAATCGTGGCCAAAAAAAATCATAATCAGTGGGTTTATACTAGACCTATTGTAAAAATCAAAAACTGTTGTTAGGGTTAGGAGTCGGTCGTCAGGAGTCAGGAGATAGGAGATTATTTTATTTATTCTCCCCACACCCCAC
>NZ_JADEXI010000798.1:0-1664 GCF_015207185.1 Microcystis sp. LEGE 08355
CCAATATTCAAGAGAGCCAGTTTTTTCAAACAATTAATGTCATCTGTAGCAGGCAAAGATAAGTAGCTGGTTATAATTAAATTAGAAATGGATTTTAGGTTCGATCCCCCCTGCCCCCCTTGATAAGGGGGGGATCTGAAAGTTTTTAATACCTATCTACTTATAACAAAAACTCTACTTTTTTAGATAAAAATCGGGAAGAAAGTTTTAACTTTTTTCTATTCTTCCCTTAAATCAGATTAGCTCAAACCCGGAACGCACTCACCTAATTCCACCGTAAAAGGTTGCCAAGGACGAGGATCAATTACCTTTGTCGGCAAAGCATGGGATGTTAATAATTCTTGAAAGGATTCGGGACTACCCCCAGCACTTAACACCGCCATCAATAATCCTTTAAACTCGATATCACCACCGGCAGCCGTAGAAATAATATATTGAGGCTGCAAGCGTTGACAGACTGCTAAGGCGCTTTCTTGTCCTTTGATTACCGGTCCGAGGAAAGGTATTTTTAAGTCAATCAAAGGAGTGATAATCACGGAGATTTTACCAAGAGAATCGAGGCTAGGAGAATGATAACCGTGGGGTTCGTAGTAGATACTCTGATTTGTCGCTAATTCCTTGATAACATAACCATTTTCCACTAGAGTCGGCCCGATTGGAGAACCGGGGACAGCAGTAATTTTGATCGCATTGTCAAAGATATAACTAGCACCGTGGGTTAAAGGGATGCGATGGGTATAATTGAGCGCTCGAACCACTTTTTCGGCATTTGGAGAAGCTACCACGGGAATTTGGCGATCGAGTACCTGTAAAGTAGGAGGATGAGCGTGATCTTCCAAACCTTGGGAGAGAAGAATCAGATCGATATGTTCGGGAATGGCATGATTAGCGGTTTTTTTGCCCTCAAATAGCCAAGTTAAATTACCAAAAGTCAGGGAACCTACCAACCAGGGATCGAGAAGCAGGCGTTTTCCCCCGATTTCGATTAACCAAGAATTACTATCAAGCCAAGTTAACTGCATATAAGAAGAATGAGGATTTTCTTAATTTAATTTAACATTACCATTAATTTTTCTGCGCTTGGGGGTTTTTCAGTCATCAGTGAATGCCATTTATAGCAGTTATCTTAATGGTGAGGTAGGAAGTCTCTGGTTTTAGGGAACAGGCAACAGTAGCCAGTCGTTCGGGGATGATACCAAATTAAGTAGCTGGTTATAATTAAATTAAAAATGGATTTTAGGTTCGATCCCCCCTGCCCCCCTTGATAAGCTATCCATTAGTCACATCTTTCTTAACATAAAATTTGACAAAAAGAGAAAAGTGTGCCAGATGGCTCAAGGGGGTTCTATGGGGGGACTAATTTGATGAGATAGTTTCCAAGTCTCGCTGATATCATGTAACCTTCGCAGTCCCAACCAAATAGTTTTAACACCTGGTTCACCGTCGCCTTTTCTACCTAAAAACCCCCCAAGAGAAGCAATCATTCTGACCGCTTCTGGCCAAGGAGGGCGGCTTTTCAGGTGGCGGACTCTTTTTATGAATAGTGGCACACAAAGATTGCCATTCATGTTCTTCCAAAAAACTTTCACAACTCTCCTCTCCGTGTAAGCGTGCTTGATAGGTTAACCAGAGTAATCTCCAAGCTACAATTGAATAGGTAGCTA
>NZ_JADEXI010000799.1:0-1657 GCF_015207185.1 Microcystis sp. LEGE 08355
GGTGTAGGGTGTAGGGTGTAGGGTGTGGGGGTTATTTATTTTCAAGGGAACGAATCAAAGTTAGCAGGAGTCGGCCTACTGATTCACATTGATTAAGAATAGGATTGACGCTCTGAGGGGAAGCTAGTTCAACTCTTTGAGAGATTAACCAATGAGTCTCCAACTCTTTGAGAGAACCTTGAGCTATGTACAAAAATTGGATGTATTCTCCCCGGGTTTTGCGTCCATACCCCTCGGCAATATTCGCTGCTATTGACACCGAAGCTCGGCGAATCTGTGTTGTCATCCCATAAAGCTCTTCTTTGGGAAAAGTTTTAGTGAGACGATAGCAACTTTCAGCTAAATTTACGGACTCCTGCCAAACTCTTAAATCTCGGTAAGATTGAATTTTTGAATCCGCCATAGATTTTATCAACTTATGCCTATACCCGACACTCTACACCCTATCTCAACCCCAAAGATTGTACTAAAGTTTCCAGTACCCAGTTTCAATGCAAAGGGGGATAATTTTCGTTAACAATTCTTAAGGAAAAACCAGAAAAATTAGCTGTACGGGGGATGATACCGTAGAAAAGGCAATAGAATAATCACCGTGATATGACTGACTCCCCTGAAATACCTTATTTATTACGCGCTGCCAAAGGAGAAATCTTACCCCGTCCTCCCGTGTGGATGATGAGACAAGCAGGACGTTATATGCAGATTTATCGAGAATTGCGGGATAAATACCCCAGTTTTCGGGAAAGATCGGAAAATGCAGATCTGGCGATCGAAATCTCCCTGCAACCTTGGCGTGCTTTTCAACCGGATGGGGTGATCATGTTCTCCGATATCCTCACTCCCCTGGCGGGAATTGGTATTCCCTTTGATATTATCGAAAGTAAGGGGCCGATTATCGATTCTCCCATTCGTACTCAAGCGCAGGTGGACCAACTTAATCCCCTCGATCCCGATCAGTCTTTACCTTTTATCAAAACGATTTTAAAAACCCTACGTCAAGAGGTGGGAAACAAATCCACTGTCCTCGGTTTTGTCGGAGCGCCTTGGACTTTAGCAGCATACGCAGTGGAAGGGAAAGGTTCTAAAAGTTATTCTGTGATTAAAGGGATGGCTTTTTCGGAACCCTCGGTACTGCACCAATTTTTAGATAAATTAGCGGATATGATTGCCACCTATGTCCGTTATCAAATCGATTGTGGGGCGCAAGTGGTACAAATGTTCGACTCTTGGGCGGGTCAATTAACTCCCCAAGATTACGATGTTTTTGCCTTACCCTATCAACAAAAAGTAGTTCGTTTGGTGAAAGAAACCCATCCCGATACACCGTTAATTCTCTACATTAGTGGCAGCGCCGGCGTTTTGGAAAGAATGGCTAAATCGGGGGTTGATATTATTAGCGTCGATTGGACCGTGGATATGGCGGAAGCGAGACAGCGTTTAGGTAAAGCGATGATGGTTCAAGGTAATATCGATCCGGGGGTTTTATTCGGTTCCCAGTCCTTTATTCGCGAGCGGATTCTTGATACTATTCGCAAAGCGGGTAATCAAGGCCATATTCTTAATTTAGGTCATGGTGTTTTGGTGGGAACTCCTGAAGATAACGTGCGTTTCTTCTTTGAAACTGCTAAACAATTTAGTTATCAGGACTAGGGAACAG
>NZ_JADEXI010000800.1:0-1651 GCF_015207185.1 Microcystis sp. LEGE 08355
CTGAGTTAGGTAATCGCGCTGGGATGGTGGGGGCTGCTAAATTAGCTTGGCAATTATTGGACTTGCGCGGGGATTCTATTATGGCTGGGTCTGACTAAAATTGTCTGACTTGAAAGAGGGTGTGGGGTGTAGGGTGTAGGGAAAGAAACCTCTTTCATCTGTGGGGGTGAAAATTTTTTCATCAGGACTGAGTTAATCGTGAATGATTAAATGGCGATCGCGATCGCTGCTCACCCATCCCTGACGCTGAAATTCGCCTAACAAACGCGTCACCGTTACCCTTGTAGTACCGATAGCATTGGCGAGATTTTGATGGGTTAAACGGATCTTTAAACGACTGCCTTGGGCGATTGGTTCTCCCATTTCCCGCTTTAATAGCTGTAGTAACTGCTGGAGACGTTCCTCGACTCGTTTGATTCCTGCGATCGCCAGTAGGGATTCCGTTTGTTGTTGACGACGGATCATTTGATTTAACATCATCCTGGTTAATTCCGCCGAATTTTCCACTTCGGCGATCGTGTACCACTTTAGGTAGAGTTCCGACAAGGCTCTGGCGTGATAGGATTCCAGATGGGTCAAATTTAAGCCAAAAAAGTGGGATGAATGAACCCAGCCTAGTAAAATTTCCTCTCCACTCTCAGATACTTGACTTAGTTGCGCCATACCCCGATAAACTTGCCAGACTCCATCAACCACCAGAGGAATATTTTCCCCGCGATCATAAAAATGGAGCCGACGACTCTCGCTGTAGTCTTCTCGGAAGGGTGAGGAGTTGGGATTATAGGTCAGCAACATGATCAAAGTTCTCCTAGGTGAGGGGCTAACAATTTTAACCCCACTCTACTGTATCAAGGTAAACATTAGGTAATCCCCAGATTAACAGTTATCATTTATCAGTTATCAGTGGGTCAGTTATCAGTTCACTGATTACTGTTCACTGTTCACTGTTCACTGAAATAACTCCCCCATTTCCCTCTCCCGCAGCTGAAAAACCTACAGATTATTAATTTAAAGCATCTTTAAGAGCCGTGCGAGCGGCCAGATGATTGCGGGTTGAGGTGAGAATTTCCGATTCTCGTTGCAGACGACTGACTGTATCGAGCATTTCTAATAAAGCTTGTTGTTCCCCGGCCACACCGTAGAGATTACCCGCCACCCAGTAGGATAATTCCAGGGGAAGACTAGGCAAATCGTCGGGGAGTTCAATTTTTTGAGCGGTTAATTTGGCTGATAGATGGACCACATCCCGCAGCAGTCGATCCACTTCTTTGGCCAGAGGTCGCAGATCTTGGATGGTGGGGACATCTTCAATCCACTCCACCAAACCGACACGATAGGGTTTTTCCCGGACGTATTCTAGGACACGGAAACGCTGTTGACCGATGGTGAGAATTTTTAAGCGATCATCCGGGAGACGTTGACAACGGACAACTTCCGCACAACTGCCGACTTTAGCGATTTCTCCCGTGGCTGGATCTACCATTAAGACCCCAAAACGGCGATCTTCTTCCAATATCGTATTCATCATAATCCGATAGCGAAACTCGAAGATGTGCAGGGGCAGAGGACGACCCGGGAATAAAACAACTTCGGGTAGGGGAAAGAGAGGTAATTCTCTAACGGCAATGGAAGAAGTGGCCATAGGTTTAGT
>NZ_JADEXI010000801.1:0-1649 GCF_015207185.1 Microcystis sp. LEGE 08355
GTATTTTGGTAGTCTCTCAATTCTAAATTGGGAGGAATTCTAGGAATACCAGAGGGATTAACTCGATAGAATCCTCGCAATTCAGCAACTTGCTTGATTTTGCGGGAACTGAGAAAATCCCTAGTTATTTTTTCCCAATCTATCCAGCAACTATTCATAGGACCTCTTGTAAAAATCAAAAATTGTTGTTAGGGTTAGGAGTCACTAGCCAGGAGTCGGTCGTCGGTCGTCAGGAGATTGTTTTTATTTATAGCGTTTCCTGTTCGCAAGAGGTTTATAAATAGTTTTGGGATAAGCTCAAAAATAGCAAAAAGCCAAAAACTTAAAAACTAAAGGTTGCTCCCTATACAATGGGGATGGACTAAAAAGACCATCCCATAGCTGTCAAACCACTCTTAACTGTTATCCTAGAAACCTAGGCAATGATTGAGATAATTTACCTGGTCGCTACTTCCTCTTTTTGGGGAGTATTTTGCCGAAGTTTTTCTTGATCTTGGCGACGTTTTTTAGCATAAAGTTGGATTGTCACTGCCATTAATACCACTAAAGCTACAATTAACCAAGTGGTCAAATCGAGGGGTAATTGATTTTTAAATACTGCCAAAAGGACAATAACTACCAATAACAGGGTTGGTGCTTCATTTAATGCCCGAAATTGCTGTCCCGTCCAATTACATTCCCCTTTTTCTAGCTTCTTCATGATGCGACCACAGTAGAAATGATAGAGCAGTAAAAGAGCCACAAAGGATAATTTAATATGTAACCATCCCGATTTTAAAATTTCCGGTTCTGTGGAGATTAAACCGATCGCCATGGCCACGGTGACAATCATCCCCGGTGTGGTGATGATATTGTAGAGTCGCTTCTCCATGATCTCGTATTGTGCTTTCAGAATAGCTTGTGCGGGTTCTGTTTGTGTTGCTGCCTCCGCATGATAGACAAACAAACGTACTAAATAAAATAGTCCCGCAAACCAAACAACTACCCCAATCAGGTGAAATGCTTTAAACCAATAGTAAGCCATAGTCTATATTGTGATGTGAGTCCCGAATTAATTAGTCTAAGAGTTATCTATACTTTCCCAGACTATCCCTATACAAAAGTTTAGACGGAAAATAGGCGTTGCGGAGCAGGGAGAAGGGAGAGGGGTGTAGGGTGTGGGGTGTAGGGTGTAGGGTGTAGGGTGTGGGGTGTGGGGAGCTTTTTCAGTAAACAATAGATCTCTTGCAAAAATCAACAATCTTCTGTTAGGTGAGGAGTAAGGAGTCAGTAGTCAGTAGTCAGGAGAATTAAGAATGTGCATTAATCGATTAAATGCTCCATTTAGGCATTTTATGCAGTTTTATGTCTATTTTTGTCATTTTTGAACTCTCAAGAATTAATTATGCAAGAACTCTAATAAACTAAAAACTCACATCTGATAACTGATAACTGATAACTGATAACTGATAACTGATAACTGATAACTGTCTCCTAACCCAATGTTGACCAAAGATAAGCAAAAATTATTAATTGACTCCAAAAACTTGAGAATATTTAAATTAACATTCCGCAATATTTATAAATTCTTAAGAATTAATTGAGAAAGATTTTTATTTAACAACGATGTTATGAAGGTAACAGCGATTTGATAGAATTTCATAATGGGG
>NZ_JADEXI010000802.1:0-1648 GCF_015207185.1 Microcystis sp. LEGE 08355
ATTAAGGATATGGGAATCCAAAAATATGTCACAAGACCTGAAAAAAGATATAAAGGTCAACGCAGACACAGTAGTTTTTATGTGGGTCAGCATCTCTATCATTGGCTCCAGCTACATCAAATGTTCCAAAAAAATATAGAAGAGTTAATGCAAATTAGCCGCTATCGGTTGAAGGATTACATCAAAGGACAAAGAGCGATATCGCTTGCCCTATCTACCTTCTAGCTCGCTTGTCCCCCTCTCAGGGGCGTAAGTCTATCTTCAGGCATTCCCCCGTGAGTTCAGAAGCCCCGACAATCTCGCCCAGCGGGTAGTTCACCCTAAAAAGATTGTCCCACTTCTAAGACTTTCGTTTGTCCGTTGCGAGACAAAATAACCTGTTGACTACCAACTTCCACTAAAGTCCAACCGTTGATAAATTCCCCCGGAGAAATACGCGTCGTTATCCCCTTATTATCAAATAAAGCTGAAGATCGATCGCCTAAATCCATCACCCCCACCAGGGTATTTTTCACCTGATTATTAGTGGGAATAACCGCTGCCAACGGCCGATTCACTTGGGGGGCAGCCGGTAATGGTGGCGCGGAAATGTCGGGATTTGTGGGTGTAACCGGGGCAATTTTGGCAGTGGTTTTAGGGGGTTGGGGATAAACGGGAACGTAAATTCTTTCTATTACCCTAGGACTATTATTAACCGGTAAATTAGCGGGGGGTGGTGGTGGAACCGTGGCTACCGGAGAAGGGTTATTTTTAGGAGAAGGATCAGGATCGGGGGATGAAGTTGCACCTTGGCGATCGATAATAGTCAGAGATGATTGCAGATAGGCGATAAACTTTTGATCTTCTGGGGAAATCGTGCCATTTTGAGAGACAGGGGCATTTTTTTGACTGATTAGCCATGCCACCACCCAACCTAGATAGACGCAAGCAATGACAAAAATAACTTTATCTAGGGGCATTCTCGGATTTTCTTCATCGCCCGCTGCCATATTTTTTGCACTCCTCGATCGCTGCTGTCGTTTCGATTCTAACAGGATAGGGCATTGCCAAAAACAATTTTTTAATTTCCCCAAATCCCCCTAGGGGGGATATAGTAGAGAGAGAATGATGTATCTTAATATAAGTAAAGTTTTGTAACAATTCTGAAATCCTTTGCTCAACTCTACCCTAGTCCCCAGCAATCCCGATCGCCTGAAACCCCTAGTCCCTAACTGGGAAAAATGTCAATCCGTCTTTTGGACAGCAGCATTTCTGGTATCAGTCCCCGTGTTCATACAAGCGCCCCTAGTGCGCTACTATCCCGAAATTAGCCTAGGTTTAACCATTTTCTGGGTGGGGTTAGGGATTTGGCTGCTCAAACAAGCAAAAATCAGTCTTTGGGGAGATTTACTTTTGGGCTTTAGTTGGAGTTGGTTAGCCGGTTCTCTGTACTGGGGTTGGTGGCGTTGGGAACCCTTGCTCCATATTCCCATGGAAGCGATCGGGCTGCCCTTTGTTCTCTGGGGATTATGCAAAGGTCGCGGCAAAGTGGGCAATCTTTTCTATCTGGGTTCTTTGTTAGGAACCGCCATCACCGACTTATATTTCTATCTAACGGGACTAATTCCCTACTGGCGACAATTAATGACCGTGGAACTAGACCCCAACC
>NZ_JADEXI010000803.1:0-1644 GCF_015207185.1 Microcystis sp. LEGE 08355
CCCCACACCCTGTCCCCACGAAAAACTTTTTCGGCAAACCCTAGCTATATATTTTGGGTCAATCTAGCCTCAAAGAGTTGAGCAAAGCTGGTATTATAACCAGTTAAAACCGTTAATCTTCACCTTAAAGAAATGACTTTTCTAATTCCGACTAGCGTTTGGCGGCAAATTCTTAAAAAGTTCCCTATACTACTATTCTTAGTATCTTTTCTCATAGTCCTACTATTAGGCTATTTTTCTGCCGCTTTCTCTCAAAGTCGAGATCCTGATATCCGCGGTGTTTGGATCACCACCAACGATACTGCGATGCTGATGGACAGGGATAAACGACAACAGGCGATCGAGCAATTAGTTAATCTTAATTTTAATGCTATCTATCCCGTGGTCTGGAATTCCGGTTATGCTCTCTATCCCAGTGCGATCGCCCAACGGGAAGGAATACAGCCTTTTGTGCCTACGGGAGCGCAGGGACAAGATATCTTGGCAGAATTGGTGGAACAAACCCGTGGCAGGGGATTATTGGTCATTCCTTGGTTTGAATTCGGATTTATGGCTCCTCCCACCTCGGAATTAGCCTTAAAACATCAGGACTGGTTAACCCAAAAACGCGACGGGGGGACCACTTGGGTAGGGGCAGCCGGTGAGGTGGTGTGGTTGAATCCCTTCCGTCCCGAGGTGCAGAATTTTCTGCGGGAGTTAGTCTTGGAAGTAGTGGGACAATACGATATTAATGGCATCCAATTCGACGATCATCTGAGTTTACCCAACGAATTCGGCTATGATCCCTATACTATCGCTCTTTATCAACAGGAAACCGAAAAAACGCCCCCAGCTAACCCCCGGGATCCCGAATGGACAAAATGGCGGGCCGATAAAATCACTGCTTTTCTGGCTAATCTCAAAGAATCAATTCAGGCAATTAAACCGAATATACTGCTTTCGATCGCCCCTAATCCCTACGAATTCGCCTATAATGGTCATTTACAGGATTGGCTCGGTTGGGTGCGGCAAGGATTAGTCGATGAGTTAATCGTACAGGTTTATCGTCCCGATTTGCCCAGTTTTCTCAAACAAATAGAGCGTCCCGAAATTCAGGAAACCCAGCAAACTATCCCCACCGGTGTGGGAGTTTTAACCGGTTTACGCAATCGACCGATTGCCCTACCCTTGATTGAAGAAAAGGTATTGGCTGCTCGTCAACGGGGTTTAGGGGTGATTTTCTTCTTTTATGAAAGTCTCTGGCAGCAAGCTTTGGAACCGCCAGAAACCAGAAAAGCGGCAATTCAAGCGATGTTTTCGCAACCCATCACTCCCCGTCTTCCCGTGCTGGAAAATATCCCCTTAGTTAGTACACCTGAACCTGTTGACCAGCCAGAACTAACCCCCACACCTCCCCCCTTAGCTCCGGACGGGATCGAAATTCCTGTAATTCCCCCTCCGGGTAGTTAATAGCAATTTTTGCCCATCAAAATTATACTAAATCCTGTTTAAAAGGTATAGGAGAGTGGCGGGATTTTTTTCAGTGTTGCCAAAGGCACGGCGTAGCCGTCCAGTAAACAGTAAACAGTGAAATGAAAACTCACATCTGATTAAATGCTGACGTCTAAAAAGCTTGTCAAGATTGCCGAGAAGCAGCATTTAAGT
>NZ_JADEXI010000804.1:0-1643 GCF_015207185.1 Microcystis sp. LEGE 08355
CACTGATAATTGCTGATTGTCGGTATTTCTGCAAATGTGAAATGCACCCATAAGTGATGTTGCCGGGGAGTTACTCAAATTCTTCTATTTGCGATCGCACCAAGTCTATGGGAAGTTTTAAAGCTCTAGTAATTTGTTCGATAGTTAATCCTTCTTTGATTAATTCGGGGATGGTTTCTAATTTAGCTTGTTGATAAATATTAGACTGCTTTAATTCCTTTTCTGATAGCCCTGTACAGATATTACCCTTGTTAATTTGAATACTATTGATAACATTAGAAAAATTAGAATGATAATATCTTTGTAAACTAGATTTTAAATTTGATTTACTGACTTCCTCTCCTAATATTTCTGATAAGGTTTTCCATAATTTACCTGCTGTTTCCTTGATATATTTCTGAGAACGATGATTTTTTTGAGCTATTTCGGCGTATTTTTGATGATTGACGACTCCCTCTAAGATTTCATGCTGAAGATCGTCTAAATGTTCTCCTGTATGGGAGAAAACAAGCTCATCAATAGTTATTATAAAAGATTGAATATCGAATGAGTTCATAGGATGATTTTAAACAGGGAGTTAAGTCAGGATTGCCTGATATTATAGCGCAAAATGCAAACTTAGTGTCTTTATATTTCTTTATAGGGCTTTTATGGGTCTTGAAAGTAAATTTTGATTTATTTACACTTTCATTAATTATTTTACTGATAGAGTTTTTTTATGAAGTTTCTTCGTTTTTGCGCCCTGTTCTCTGTACCTATTGCTACGGTAGGGATAACAACCTGTATTGTTAGTTTACCAAGTCAGGCCGTTGAACTTGTATTTTCAAGTCCTGGTGTAATCAAAGGTGTAAATGGAGTGTCTTTTACTTTGCCAAGTACGGGTATCTCAAAAACCTACAATATTATTCTTGAACGAGGAACAGTAAATGATATCTATGGTACACCTCCACTATTTGATGTGTTTACTGAAGAAGATGCTTTAGCTGCCATGAATGCTTCTGCTCAGGGTATAAACTTTTATATTACTAATGTATCTGAAAATCTGTCATTTGAATCTTTAGGAACAGATGCATTTTATATTCCATATTTTACGGATTCCGTTAACGTTGATGTAAGTTCTAGTAAAAGAAAAGATTTGTTTCCATATTTTACGGATTCCGTTAACGTTGATGTAAGTTCTAGTAAAAGAAAAGAACAATCACCAGGACTTATAGAGGTAGGCTTTATAGATTTACCTGTTGATGTTGAGGTAGTTTATACACGCCTTATACAAGTTCCCGAACCCACATCAATTTTAGGACTCTTTTCTCTAGGAATACTCGGTGCTGGTGCAACCATAAAACGCCAAGTAAAACGCAATCATTCTATCGAAAAAGAAACCACAGAAATAGGCTAAATTCCCTGTTAATATAACCCATACCCCTTAATTATACAGAATTGAGGGGGATTTTTATGGGCTATAATTTGATATAAATGGGTTGGTTAGGCAATGCCTTGTTTTTAGGGAAAAAAATCAAGATATAAATACTGCCCTAACACACCAAAAAAAAGTTTTTGTTCTAAGTAGCTGGTTATAATTAAATTGAAGATAGATTTTGCCTCTGATCCCCCCTGCCCCCCTTGATAAGGGGGGTGCCGATAGG
>NZ_JADEXI010000805.1:0-1639 GCF_015207185.1 Microcystis sp. LEGE 08355
CTCAACGCCCTTCGTTTTGGTAACTTGCAAGATGCCCGCAATCGTCGCATTTTTGCCGGAGTCGTGGAAGGAATAAGTCATTATGGCAATAGTGTGGGCGTTCCCACGGTGGGCGGTGAGATATACTTTGATAATGCCTACAATGGCAATCCCCTCGTTAATGCCATGGCTTTAGGGTTAATGGAAACCGAGGAAATCGTCAAATCCGGGGCAAAAGGCCTGGGAAATCCGGTTTTATACGTTGGTTCTACCACCGGCCGGGACGGTATGGGAGGGGCGAGTTTTGCCAGCGCCGAATTAACCGATAAATCTATGGATGACCGGCCCGCGGTGCAAGTGGGCGACCCTTTTCTGGAAAAATCCCTCATAGAAGCTTGTTTAGAGGCATTTAAGACCGGCGCGGTGGTGGCGGCCCAGGATATGGGGGCCGCGGGGATCACCTGTTCTACTTCCGAGATGGCAGCCAAGGGAGGGGTGGGAATTGAATTAGATCTCGATAAAATCCCCGTCCGGGAAACTGGGATGGTCCCCTACGAATATCTGCTGTCGGAATCCCAAGAAAGAATGTTATTTGTGGCAGCATCGGGACGAGAAGGCGAATTAATCGAGATTTTCCAGCGTTGGGGACTTCAGGCTGTGGTCGCTGGCCAGGTAATTGCAGAACCGATCGTCCGTATATTATTTAAAGGGGAAATTGCCGCCGAAATTCCTGCCACGGCCCTAGCGGATAATACTCCTATCTATCATCGGGAATTACTAACAGAACCGCCAGAATACGCCCAAAAAGCTCAATTATGGCAAGATAGCACGATTCCTATTCCCGAATCCCATAACGAGATTTTATTAAAACTGCTGGATAGTCCCTCGATTGCCTCAAAACGCTGGATTTATCGTCAATATGATCATCAAGTCCAGAATAACACCGTTATTCTTCCCGGAGGAGCCGATGCGGCCGTGATTCGCGTGCGTCCTCTGGGTGCTAATCCCGCCAATTCTCGGCGAGGTGTAGCGGCGACTACAGATTGTAATCCGCGATATGTTTATCTTGATCCCTATAACGGAGCTAAGTTGGCCGTGGCGGAAGCGGCCAGAAACCTTAGCTGTGTTGGGGCCGACCCCATTGCTGTCACGGATAATCTCAATTTCGGAAGTCCAGAGAATTCAATCGGTTATTGGCAATTAGCCACTGCTTGTCAGGGGATTGCCGAAGCTTGTCAGGAAATGAATACACCAGTGACTGGGGGTAATGTCTCTTTGTACAACGAAACCGTTGATGCAGCTGGCAGCCCCCAGTCTATTTATCCCACTCCCGTGATTGGTATGGTGGGATTAGTGCCGGATATCGGGCAAATTTGCGGCCAAGGTTGGCAAAAAGCGGGGGATTTAATCTATATTTTGGGTTTCTCCTTGCCAACTATCGGCGCTTCCGAATATTTAGCCGTTATTCACGGTTTGGTGACGGGAAAACCGCCGGTAATTGATTTTGAATTAGAAAGAAAGGTACAAGCGGCCTGTCGTCGGGGAATTCGCGCCGGTTGGGTGAAATCTGCCCACGATTGCGCCGAGGGAGGTTTAGCCACTGCTCTGGCAGAATGCTCTATTAGTGGGCAGTTAGGGGCGGAAATTGACCTTTCTTGGC
>NZ_JADEXI010000806.1:0-1638 GCF_015207185.1 Microcystis sp. LEGE 08355
AGATTTAGTTTCTTCTCCCAAAGGAATTGGTTATGTTAGTGGAGATACCGAAAAAAAGCTATCTGTAAGCGATACCAATGGTCAACGATTGGGACAGATGGCTGTTAGCAAGATTCAGTTAATTCGTCGTTCTAACGGTTTAATTGTTTCTCACTATAAAGCCGCCCTCCGCTATCGCTAAAGGGCGGGGTTTCAGACCCAATTTTTCGATGAACTCTAGGCCAGATTCACAGGAAAATATTGAGCCACCTCAGTATAGTGAAAAAACTAACCGCATTCAGGCAATCAGTCAACTGATTAAGGCGATCACCCCGTTAATTTGGGCTATAGTTGTTCTAGTGGTTATCGTGCCTCTTTTAGGGAAAATTTGGCTAGGAACTGCCAGCAATGAACCGTTAAAAACTAAGGTTGCTACCGAAACTAACCTAGAGATTCCCGTCAGTATAACCAAAAAATCTAACAGTAAAATTGATCGAGAAATTAGCCAAGCTTTACAGACAGCGAGAGCCAATTCTCAAAGCTTTGCCCTAGGAGAAATTGAGGGATGGGTGGAGGAGTTGATGACAAGAGTAGATCAGGGTTTTTTGCCTTGGTATTTTAACTATTTCAATCAAAAACAATTTGAGGGTAAGGCCTTTTTAAGCGGATTATACTCCTCGATCGCTCACTGGGTCAATACAGATAATCCACCCCCGGAACAGGTGGTGGCAGAAAATTTGACCAAAACTATTCAAACCGAGTTTACTAAACGGGTAATTCGTCCCCAAGAGGCCCAATTACGTCTAGAGAGAATTACTAGGGATGCCGTTAATTTATATGTCAGTAATTTAAGCAATGAATTAGAGAATATTCAGGCCAGTTATCAAATTCCCCAAGGCAAATGGGATCGTTATCTTGGTGATATAGCCATAACAATTCAAGATACCGAGGGCAATATTTCTAACACATCAATTAAACTTTTAGTCGGTGGTGCCACTGCTTTGGGAGTTAAATCTCTGATCCCAGTGATGAAAGTGGGCAGCACAGTTTATTTGTCCCTAGCGGGAAAAACGGGGGCGAAAATTGCCACTAAAACTGGTGGAGCAGTAGCGAGTAGTTTTGGGGCAGAATTAATAGATCCAATCGTGGGAATTGGTTTGATAATTTGGGATTTATGGGACTATCAGCACACGGTAAACATTGAAAAACCAATTCTGCGGGATGCCATTTTTAATTATTTACAAGAAGTCAAATATGATCTAGTCAATAATCATCAAGGTAGCGTCCTTTCCTCTATTTATCAAATTGAAGCCAGTGTCAATAAATCCTTAGTGAGAACCTAAGTAGGGTTGGCTGAAAAAGTTTGTTGGTGGGGTTAGGAGTCAGGAGTACAATTGCATGAATGGGGCTATTATGAGGAATAAAAATATATTTATGAATCTATTCTTTCTATTAAGAGTAAATTAGACATCTCCAAAAATTATAACCCAGTCACAGCTTGCTTTTAGCTTATGTACTAACTAAGTAGTTCGATAACTGAAATGTATATCTATCGTTGCTAATTCAATTTCACTGAAAAAATATGAGGCAATTAAAATAATTTTTATTCGGGTATATTCCTTAACTAGAAAGACTTTTGGTCTTGAGATAATAAGTACC
>NZ_JADEXI010000807.1:0-1636 GCF_015207185.1 Microcystis sp. LEGE 08355
CCCGGAAACTGTCTCAACAGATTACGATACAAGCGATCGCCTTTACTTTGAACCCCTGACCAAAGAGGATGTCTTAAATATCATCGAAGCGGAACAACCAGAGGGTTTAATTATTCAATTCGGTGGGCAAACTCCCTTAAAACTGGCCGTTCCCCTGCAAAAATATTTAGAATCGCCTAATTGTCCCGTAAATACCAAAATTTGGGGAACTTCACCCGATTCGATCGATACTGCCGAAGATCGGGAACGTTTTGAACAAATCCTCCGACAATTAGATATCCGACAACCTCCCAACGGTATTGCCCGCAGTTTCCAAGAATCCCAAGCAGTGGCTCAACGTATCGGTTATCCAGTCGTAGTACGTCCGTCCTATGTTTTAGGCGGTCGGGCAATGGAAATCGTCTATTCCGATAGCGAATTGGAACGCTATATGAAGTATGCGGTACAGATAGAACCGGATCACCCGATTTTAATCGATAAATTCCTCGAAAATGCCATCGAAGTGGATGTGGATGCCCTGTCAGATGCCACGGAAACAGTCGTTATCGGGGGATTAATGGAACATATCGAACAAGCAGGCGTACATTCGGGCGATTCTGCCTGTTCTATACCCCATACGTCCCTGAGCGCCTCGGTTTTAACCACAATTCGACAATGGACGGTGGAACTAGCGAAAGCTTTAAAAGTAATCGGTTTGATGAATATTCAGTATGCGGTACAGGGAGAGACAGTTTATATCTTAGAAGCGAATCCCCGCGCTAGTCGTACTGTTCCCTACGTTTCCAAAGCAACGGGAGTTCCTCTGGCAAAAGTTGCCTCCCTCGTCATGTCGGGCCGAACCCTGACGGAATTGGGTATCATCAGCGAAGCAATTCCCCGTCATATTGCCGTCAAAGAAGCGGTTTTACCCTTCCAGAAGTTCCCCGGTGCTGATACTCTCCTGGGACCAGAAATGCGTTCTACAGGGGAAGTAATGGGGATTGACAGCGATTTTGGCAAGGCTTTCGCTAAAGCGGAAATGGCCGCCGGCGTGATTTTAGCCACCAGTGGGACGGTTTTCGTCTCGATGAGCGATCGCGATAAAACCCCCATGGTTCCCGTGGTTAAGGATCTGCAATCCCTCGGTTTTCGCGTCGTCGCCACTTCTGGAACTCGTAAAGTTTTGTTAGAAAACGGTTGCGAAAATATCGATTTAGTGCTAAAGATTCACGAAGGTCGTCCCCACGTTATCGATTGGATCAAAAATGACTTGATTCAGTTTATTGTCAATACTCCCAGTGGTGAAGAATCCCAAAACGATGGCCGACAAATTCGCCGCACTGCCCTCGATTATAAGTTACCAATTATCACCACTATCGCTGGGGCAAAAGCGACGGTAGCGGCCTTAAAATCCCTGCAATCCCAACCTTTAGAGGTGAAAGCTTTACAGGATTATCTCGCATAATTTCAGTTATCAGTTATCAGTTATCAGTTATCAGTTATCAGATGAACGTAGGTTGGGTTGAAGCATGAAACCCAACGCCCGCTAATGTTACGCTACCGCTAACCCATCCTACAAATAATTGTGCCTCCCTATTATCAGTTCACTGATTACAGTTTACTGATCACAGCAAAAAATCTCCCATCACCCCCACAC
>NZ_JADEXI010000808.1:0-1633 GCF_015207185.1 Microcystis sp. LEGE 08355
GGGTAAAATCGAAACGAGTAGGCTTTTTCCATGTCTCACATTTTAGCATATATTTCGTAAATGTGCTAATATTTAACAGTAAAGCCGTCGTAGAACGACGGGGTTTCAGACCCAAATTTTCGATGACACCACAGGCAATCAGGAGCAGGAAAATCGGCTCTTGGATAATGTCTAGGGCGATGGTTAAAAAAGTACGATGCTGGGTTGAGGGGAGTTCATTGTAGCCGTGCTGTTTCAATCGCTCGCCAGCTTCTTGGCTAGACAACCCGTTAAACTGCCTATTTTGTATATGTGCAACCATAACAATTACCTAGGTTTTTCACACAGGCTATTCTCGCATATAAAGAGTTGGTAATTGCCTCCGGCTTACGAAAAATTGGGTTTAAAGCCTCGCCCTTTGAGGGCGACTTTATAGGATGTATAATATTAAAAATAGGGGGCCGGGTAAACAACCGCTGAAAAAACCCAGTCATCAACCGATGAACGCACCTTGAAAACTAGAGTTATGGGGTTCTCTAGGGGAATGCTCCTATAGGTAAAAGCTCTCAGCACCAAGTACCAAAGAAACCAATTATTTTAGAGGTTTGGAACTGTATCGTCGGGCAGACGAAAACAGGCTTCTGTAAGGTCGCGAAAGTCTGAGGAGAGAACCACCTCTAGGTGGGATTTCGCCAGGAATCTAATTCAAGTGGACTCGTTGACCCAGAAATTCACAGCAGTGATGCTAGAAAAATCCACGTCCGTTTACGGCGTGGGGTATGTCAATTCTGTCTGAGATTAGATCAAATCTTTGAGAAGGTTGTCAGGAAAGCAACGGCGATCGCACTTGCCCCAAGAATAATTAATGTCCAAACCTGATTTTTTTGGGTTCCTTCCACTGATTTTAGGCGATTATCGATGCCCTCAACCTTTTCGGTTAACTTGGCCTGTCCCACCTCTAGCTTATTTAACCTTTCGTCGATTTTGTCAAATTTTTGGTTAAAATCTTTTTGGAAACTGTCAAATTTTTGATTAACATCTTTTTGGAGATTGTCAATTTTCCCTTCAATCCTCGTCAAAACAGCTTCTAGGGAATAGGTAACGGTTTCGTTAGACATGGTATCAACTTCCATTAGATATATTGTCTCGGTCCGCTATCGGGGACTATTTTAAGACTAAACCGGTTTGAGGTTGTCTGAGAACATCGTTTTTCCGGGATGACAAAACTTGAAACTGTGAATAATAGCCACAGATTAATTCTAGGGATTACCTGAAAAAAATACTTTCCAACCAGCAGTAGCGATCGCACTTGCCAAAAGAATAATTAATGTCCAAACCTGATTTTTTTGGGTTCCTTCCACTGATTTTAGGCGATTATCGATTCCTTCAACCTTTTCGGTTAACTTTGCCTGTCCTACCTCTAGCTTATTTAACCTTTCGTCGATTTTGTCAAATTTCTGGTTAAAATCTTTTTGGAGACTTTCAAATTTTTGGTCAACATCTTTTTGGAAACTGTCAAATTTTTGGTTAACATCTTTTTGGAGATTGTCAATTTTCCCTTCAATCCTCGTCAAAACAGCTTCTAGGGAATAGGTAACGGTTTCGTTAGACATGGTATCAACTTCCATTAGATATATTGTCTCGGTCCGCTATC
>NZ_JADEXI010000809.1:0-1630 GCF_015207185.1 Microcystis sp. LEGE 08355
TTTCATAATTAGGGGTCTCAAGACCCCCCTAACGGCCACCGAGAAAATCTTCACCAGATAAGTATTTTTACTCAAGTCTCTGGAGGGGGACAGCTTATGTGACAGTTGAGGGTGCGGAATGTGGGCATTAATCTAAGCTTGTTCGCAGGAGATTTCGTCTGCGTGTTAGGCTCTTCTGGGTGCGGTAAGACGACGTTATTACGGGTCTTGGCTGGCTACCAACGGCCGACGACGGGAATGGTCACCGTCGCGGGGAAACGACATACCGAACCTGATCCCGATGTGGGGGTCGTGTTTCAACGTCCTAACCTGTTCCCTTGGTTAACGATCGCCAAAAATGTCGAATTTGGCCCAAAAATGAAAGGAGTGAGCGATCGGGAACGAAAACAAAGGGTAGCCGCCACTTTGGAGATGGTGGGACTCTCGGAAGCGGCGAATTTCTTCCCCTATCAGCTTTCCGGGGGGATGCAACAACGATCAGCGATCGCCCGAACCCTAGCCGCCGAACCAGCGATTATTCTGATGGACGAACCTTTTGGCGCACTCGACGCGCTCACCCGCGAATCGATCCAAACCCATCTCAGAGGCATTTGGCAGAGAACAGGGAAAACGATCTTTTTCATCACCCATGACGTGGAAGAGACTCTCTTACTCGCCACCCGCATCGTTGTCCTCCACGCTCGTCCCGGTCGCGTGGTTAAGGATATCGTCAATCCTTTCGCTCACCGTGACCACGAGGTCACCCCGGCTTCTTTGCGGCTATCCCTGGAATTCCTAGAGATGCGACAGAATTTGGTGGATAGTATTCGCAGCGACGAGATATAGTCACTTGATCCCTTTAGGGATTTCAATTTCTCGCTCTATTGTTCAATCATTACAGTTTATAAGTAAGTAGTTATAATCAAATTGAAGATAGATTTTGCGTCTGATCCCCCCTGTCCCCCTTGATAAGGGTAGGGTTGATTCATTTAAATTAAGTACAGCTGATTTTGAGTCAATAAATTTGACTGAAGATTCTCTAGTTTATCTTTCTCTAACCAAAAGAGTTAGTGACAATAACTAATCTTTAATCCTCTGCCAAATTTATTATGAATAAATTGATAAAGCTTGTTCCCAAGCCACTAAAAGCCTATCTCTCTTCAAATTGTCTGAGAGTACATCCTGTTAATTTAGCTAATTTTTCCGCTTCTTACGTCGATAAAACTATCAGTTTTTTCCAACGTTCAGCTAACCACCTCTGTCCCTCTGTTATTGAGAGAAAACCCAAAGGAAAAGATTCAATCCTATAGTTGTGAGAATTGACCAATTGCTGGCCGCTTGAAAATCACTTATCTCGCTTTTATCTTCCTCAAAAATTACATCTTTTACCCAATGTAACTGATTTTCTATTTTCCAACCCACATTCCGCACCCTAAGTGTCACAACGTCTCGAAAGAGGAAGATGCCTGAGTCAAAATACTTATCTAGAGGAGTGAGTTGGCGGCAAGCTGCCGGCAACTAAGTCGAAAATTCCAGGGTTCCCCCGGTCATTCGCAATAAACAGTGCTTGTTGAGAATGGCTGGGCAATCAGACTTAACATCTAGCGTCGAGATGTTCGAGTAGTGCTTAAGTTTTGTCACCCCTTGAAGT
>NZ_JADEXI010000810.1:0-1626 GCF_015207185.1 Microcystis sp. LEGE 08355
TTTTTCTGATTCATGTGGAGGCGCAGCAAAGTTCCCGCCAGGGGTTTAATCGGCGAATGTTTACTTATTTTGCTCGCTTTCATGAGAAATTTGTCTTACCGATTTATCCGATTGTAATTTTTTCTTACCAAAAGCCAAAAAGAGCAGCGATTAGTCAATATGTAGTCGATTTTCCTGATTTTAAGGTATTAGAATTTAACTATCAAGTAGTGCAGTTAAATCGATTAAATTGGCGAGATTTTCTCAATCAACAGAATCCGGTTGCTTCAGCTTTGATGGCGAAGATGAACATTGCAGAGAAAGAGCGAGCAAAAGTTAAGGCGGAATGTCTGCGCTTGTTAATCACTTTAAGGTTAGATCCAGCGAAAATGCAATTAATTTCTGGATTTATTGATACATATCTTAATCTTAATCCAGTCGAAGAGAGACAATTTCAAGAAGAGATTAGCACATTTAGTCAACCTGTACAGGAGGGAGTTATGCAAATTACTACCAGTTGGATGCGTCAAGGTATTGAACAAGGTATCGAACAAGGTATCGAACGCGAAAAGACATTGATTCTTCGTCAACTTAAACGCAAGTTAGGGGAGATTAATTTTTCCTTAGAAACTCAAATTATGGAGTTAAGTATTGATAATGTCGAAGCATTAGGAGAAGCTTTATTCGATTTCTCTACGGTTGAAGATTTAATCAATTGGTTAAATACTTTAACTGCCTAGTTTTGACGTTAGCGATCGCATCTTCGCAACAACCCACTAAAATTCTCCAATGAACCCAACAACTGCCAATTATGATGAACCCTGGAAAGAAGCATTAAGCGAATATTTTGAAGCGTTTTTATGCTTCTTTTTTCCCGAAGTTAACCAACTAATCAGTTATCAGTTATCAGTTATCAGTTATCAGTGACTAATTGGAAACAAGTAGCAATCCCTTTGCTATAATAGTCATGGCACACCTGAAAACAAAAGCGACTACTGGGAAGCTGCCAGAAAGGGAACAGTGGAAGTGGAGGTTAATCAGGGGATTGTATGAAAAGGAGTTCGAGAGGGAACAGATAATTAAACTGTTTGAAATCATCGACAATATGATGACTTTATCCACTGAATTACAGTCAAGCTTAGAGAGTAAAATCAAACAATTTGAGGAGGAAAGAACCATGCCTTTAGTAAGTAATATGGAGTTACGAGGAATAGAACGCGGTAAGGAAATTGGCAAGGAAATTGGTAAGGAAATTGGCAAGGAAATTGGCAAGGAAATTGGCGCGTTAGAAAAAAGCCGCGATGCTATAAAAACAGTTTTAACTGTGCGGTTTGGACAGATTTCTTCAGAAATTGAAGAGATAATCGGCAAAATCACTAACCCTACTATCTTAGAAGAGCTACTAAAATTAGCAGCTACCGCTAATTCTCTCGCAGAATTTAAGCAGTCTTTGGCAAGAATCCAATAAGAAAATCTTACCCTAGTGTGCTGCACTGCTCACCCATTCACCTTTAAACTCTTAGCCAGAAGCGGAGAACAATTAAAACTGTTGTCGTAATTCATGAACCCAACAACCGCTAATTATGATGAACCCTGGAAAGAAGCATTAACCGAGTATTTTGAAGCATTTTTACACTTCTTTTTTCC
>NZ_JADEXI010000811.1:0-1626 GCF_015207185.1 Microcystis sp. LEGE 08355
CTAAAAATATTCTGCTTAACGAAGGTCTGAGAGCTTGGATGGCTCCCCAAGACCAACCCCACGAAAACTTTATCTTCCCTGAAGAAGTATTACCTCGCGGTAACGCTCTCTAAGGATGGCAAGAAAATTTACCGAATAGGGGGAAGGGTGAAGTTAAATCACCCTTCTTTTTTGTTGATTAACGCACTTCAAGCACTACTACTCATTTTCTGGATACCCCTGTAAGATAAACTAGAGAATTTCTTGGAGATTAAGACAATGTTTCGCCAAATTTTATTATCTAGTCTCGGTTTATTGCTAATTTGTCCCTTGGGGAGCGAGCCAGCAGCGGCCAGAACCACGAGAATTAATTGTGAAAGTCAAAGCGGTCGCACTACTCGCTGTCCCGTCAACGCTAGATGGGCCCAAGTCAGATTAATCCGCACTCGCTCCGCTGCTCCCTGTGAGGGTAATTGGGATTTCGAAAACGGCAATATTGTTGTCAGAAATGGTTGTCGGGGCGAGTTTGAGGTACGCACCGACGACCATCACGGTAATTCTGGTGGCGGTTGGGAAGGTAATGTTTACGAAGAATTTCGCCTCCCCAGTATCGGTCGTTTTGTCGTCGATCGCCGCAGTTATTATGATAGTGGCAGAATTAGAGAATTTGATGCGATCGTTAATGGCAGTCGCGAGCGTTGGTGGGCCAATTGTCGTGGTGGCGAACTCGGCAGCGGTAGTCGTCGCATCCGCTCATCCCGGGAAATTGATCGAGTAGTGGACTTTGTTTGTGAGGATCGGGGTTAAATATAGAAACCAAAACTCTATCTAAAACCTTTTAAAGTTATAGTCATTTCAATTAAGATTGAGAATATCAATCCCAGAGTTCATAAGGGTTTTGTCGGTCTAGACTGTATCAGACTTATCTGAAATGACTATACTCATTTATATAGCTAGATAGCTAAAATGAGTAACTTTTGCTGAAGATAGATTTTAAGAACGCTATCAGGTAAGCTAAGACGCACTTTAACCGCCTATCCTTAGATTACCTGAATCTCTCCCAATCTCTTGACTTGCCTCGAACAGTAGCTTGAGAAAACTAAAATCCTGAAGATAACTGCTGTAAGAAACCCGTTTTCTTGATCTGCTGCTACAATTCAAGTAGATTGGAGGAAAATGTATGGAGCCGGCAAACACCTTAGATGCTCTAATGCTCAAAACCATCATCAAGGAAAGCGTCCGCGAAGTTATGCGGGAAGAATGGTTTAAATTCTTCGAGATGCTGATTCCCTATGTGGATGATATAGAACAAGCTGACATAGAAGCAACCTTTAATCCTGTTGATTACAAAGACGACGGCTTCGTTGATGTTACAGGCTGGTTTAATCGTGAAGATCAGGATCAGTAGATCAGCCAATAAATTTTTGGAGAAACTAGATGCCAATAGCCGAAAATCTGTTTTAACTAAAATTGGTATTCTCAAAACCTGCCTTGAAACTCAAAACGTTTATCCCCCTGAAGAACTTGATATAAAAAAACTTAAAGGTGAGTTAAAAGGATTCTCCAGAATTCGTGTTGGCAAAATGCGAGTTATTTTTGAAATCGTCAAGGAGACAGACGAAATCTTTATTTATGAGATTAACTTTA
>NZ_JADEXI010000812.1:0-1626 GCF_015207185.1 Microcystis sp. LEGE 08355
TGTATAAGAGACAGGTACAGTATCGGGATTTGGAAGACATTGAAGCTTTAACCCTGGATGACTTCGATGAGGATATTGATCGTCGCGCCCAAAATTTCCGCACCCAGGTGCAGCAGGTGCGGCCTTGGTTTGGGTTGTTTAAAATTCTCAGTTTTTTTCCCAATCCTCTCCAACACCGTTTTCATGTCTATGTGGCTGAGGCCATGGCCAATCGGGGAGAAGAAGGGAAAATTCGCGGGGCAATCCAAGTCACCCCTTTTAATAGTAGTCGCAGCACTTGGCGGGTGGAACAGGTGCGGGTGCATCCAGGGGAGTCTTTAAGCGAACCCAAGGGCATCGGGGCGCAATTACTGCGTTATTGTCTAGAAACGGTTTGGGAAGCGCGCACCTGGGTGTTAGAGGTTAATATCAATCAAAAGGACAGTTTGGCACTTTTTCGGCAACACGGTTTTCAGCCTTTGGCGGAATTAACCTATTGGTCTTTACCGCCGCAATTATTACAGGAATTGAGTAAACAAGAGGCAGATTTACCGAATTTACTGCCTGTGAGCAATGCTGACGCTCAATTGCTTTATCAGTTAGATTGTGTGTCTATGCCGCCGCTACTGCGTCAGGTATTTGATCGCCATATCCAGGATTTTAAAATCAATTTAGTTGATAGTTTGTTCGGTCGCTGTCAAAGTTGGTGCGGCGGTCCGCAAATTAGTCGCGGTTACGTTTTTGAACCACAACGAAAAGCGGCGATCGGTTATTTTGAATTAATTCTATCTAATCGGGATGAGCGACCCCATCAAGCGAAATTAATTGTCCATCCTGCCTACACTTGGCTCTATCCTAAGTTATTGATCCAGATGGCCCAGATCACTCGCAAGTATCCCCCTCGCTCGCTAGAGTTGATATCTGCCGATTATCAGCACGAAAGACGGGAATATCTGGAACAATTGGGAGCGATCCGCAGTTCCCACACCCTGATGATGTCGCGCTCGGTATGGCACAAAATCCGCGAAACTAAGCCGGAAAATTCCGCTCTGGCAGAAATGCTGCAGGGTTTACAATCGGTGCCACGAACTCCCATCCCTAGTCGGATGTCTTGGTTAAAATGGCCCAATAATCCCCCCCTGGACCCCCTCGACAGTCCGGGGGAACTTCCCCCAGTTAAACCGCCCTCGGAACCCCCCGATCAGGGGCATCCAGTGTGATGGAAAGGGTCGCCGCCCTCGGCTTAGATATCGGCAAAAAACGGGTAGGAGTGGCAGGATGTGACGGCACTGGTTTAATCGCCACCGGTTTAACCACGATTATCCGTTCTTCCTTTGTTGCCGATATAGCACAGTTTGAGGCAATTGTCAAGGAAAGAAATATTAAGATTTTGGTAGCGGGACTGCCCTATACCATGGCCGGAGAGTTAGGATTTCAGGCCAAACAGGTACAAAAATACGCCCAGAAACTAGCGATCGCCTTAGATTTGCCCCTCGAATACATTGATGAGCGTTGCACGTCCCTAGAGGCGGAAGAATTCTTAAAAGCCAAAAAACAGTTTTCCTCTTGGGATAAGGGAGCGATCGATCGGGAAGCGGCGGCGATTATTTTACAACAATGGCTCGATCGCCGACGGCGAGTTAATAC
>NZ_JADEXI010000813.1:0-1624 GCF_015207185.1 Microcystis sp. LEGE 08355
CTGATAACTGATAACTGATAACTGATAACTGATAACTGATAACTGATAACTGATAACTGATAACTGATAACTGATAACTGATAACTGATAACTGATAACTGATAACTGATAACTGATAACTGATTTACAATCGGCGTTCAAGGTTTAACATTTGTCGATAGGTAAGCCAACCACCTGCTACCATAGCTAGAGCAAAAAGACAGAGAAAGCGAAAATGAGAGCTAATATCTTGGAGATTTTCGCCCTTTGCCCAAACAGCAATTAAAGCTTCATTCATGTGGTAGATCGGGTTATATTTAGCCAGAGATAGAATATTGTCTGGGAATAAAGCAGTCGGAAGAAAAACGCCGCCTAAAATTAATAAAGGAACCCCAAAAGTTCCCACCAAAGCATTAACATCTTCTGTTCTTTTCGCCAGTTGAGTACCGAGGATAAATCCTAAACCCACATAAGCGGTGATACTAAGGAAAATAATTAATAATTCTAGAGGAATTGAGCCTTTAAAAGTGGCTCCATACTGTTTAGCGATAGAATAAACTAAAACTGTCTGACAGGCGGCAATCACACAATGGGCGAGAAAAATGCCGATAAAATAGGAAACACCGCTTAAAGGCGATAAAAATAACCGTTTAATCGTTTGTTGTTCCCTTTCCGCTACTACCGTCGCCACAGTTCCCCCCAAACAACTAAAGAAAAGTGCCGCCCCAACGAGGGTGGGAGGAGTAGCCAGAGCCATAGCCTCGGCAAGCTCAATTTTGCCTTTTTCTGCCATAATATAGCCATTTAAGAGCAGGACAAGGATCGGGAAAATGCCCCAGAGGATTAAGCTACGCCCGCGCCGGATTAATTCCACTAAAATTCGTTGAGCGATCGCTAAAATTTCCTGCCAATATTTCATAGAATGTTAGTGTAATTGTTTCTCCCTGTAGAGAAATAAGTTTTTCTACTTTGTGACTTAGGGTTATTGTAAGTGTTCCAGAGCTTGATCGGCACGCAATCTTACCACTATTTCCGCTTCTGTCTCCCCAATCTGTCCTAAAAGTTCTCGAATCGCCCCGCGAAATGCCGCCGCCGCAGTTCCTAATCCCTGCAATCCGACGATCGCCGCATATCTAACCACCCACTCTGGATCCCCTTGTAAAAGTTTCTCCAGTGCTGTAAAAACCGCCTTCTGAGCTTCAGAAACCCGACTTTCCTCCAAATCAGACCAAATTATATTTCCTAAGCCCCTAGCCGCCCCTCGCCGCACGCTAAAGGAAAAATCACTCACCGCCGCCTCAAGTAATAAGTCCAATCCCCGCACATCGCCAATTCCCGCTAAGGCGCGGGTTGCCCAAGCTCTCGCCCCATAATTATAACCGTCTAGGTTGGCCAGTAAATAGGGAACCGCCGCTTTGCCGATGGCGATTAAACCATCCACCGCTGCTACGGAGGCACCGGGGTTATTATATCTGAGGACATCGGTGAGGGTGGGTATTGCCGCCTCACTTTTGGCGGCGGCTAAGTTTTCCACGGCGATTAGTAACCCATTGGCTGAGTCGGCTTTTTCGACGGCAATAATTAAAGTCTCAACGGTAGGAAGCATTGTTTATCAGTAGAGGGGTTAGGGTGTGGGGAAGTGGGG
>NZ_JADEXI010000814.1:0-1622 GCF_015207185.1 Microcystis sp. LEGE 08355
GAAAGGTAGTCGGAGAGGCCGCCTTTAGCGGGAATCCGATAGAGAGGTTCGTAGTTAACCCAGTACGGGTCAAAGCGTACAAAGCTAATTCTAGATGCAATATTTGCGTACAGAATTAGTAACTATAGCTAGGTAGTTTTTGCTGGCACTGTCGCCTCCATCTCAGTTATTGAGACCTTGGTCGCTGATTTCGGCGTTAAACGACGGATAAATTCCAGGGGTAAACCGTCTGTATCGGCAATAAAGGTGACTTCATAGACATGATCGCCGATCATCTGTTGTTGAGGTGGCAAAAGAATGTTTAAAGGTTGATATAGATCGGCATCTTCTTGATGAGCTTGCTGAAAGTTATTTGTTAATTTTTCTAACCATTCTGGTAAATTGCTGACATTTTCTGTTAGGTCAAAAGACAAGTGATAATAACCGACATAATGCTGATCACCAAAGGCATCGGGTGCAGGTTTCGGTTGGGGAATTTGGATTAATTCGATGCGTCCGTTTAACCCGGTTAGCCAACAGGCCAAAGTATAACCCGTGGTGAATCTTTCCTCTAGGGTAAAACCGAGAAGTTGATAAAAAGCGATCGCCCGATGGATATTAGCCGTCCGAATAGAAGCATGGTGCATTTTCAGTGATCAGTAATCAGTCAAAAAGACGAAAATAGGGGTAACGTTTGGGAACCCCCGGTTCTTTTTCCAGATCAAAGTTAATTACATCCCAACAGGGTTCATCGGGGGCATCGGGGCTAAATTCTACTGGTAAACCGTAGAGACGGGGAATAATGGCTTCACCCGGTTCATTACCGCGCCAAGTAGTGTTACGTTCTAGGTAGGAACTAACTAAATCGCGATAACGGTTGGCAATAATCACTTTAGTCGCTTTAAATCCTTGAGTATAGAGGCGATCGAGTGCTTCGTGAATCTCAAAACGAATACCATCCGGGTGAGTGTGTTGACGATACCACTCACCATTCCAGAGTCGCCAATGTCGTCCTGACTGCAAGTGAACCAACTCTCCCGTTTTGGGATCGGCTTCAAAAGCCCCATGACGCGGACACAAATAGGTATCCGTCAAAGTGAGGGCGGGGATTAGCTGCCGACAATGAGGACAATGGATATCGGGGCCAAAAACAGGGTATTGTAAACTTGCATTGATCATGGGAGAACCTAAACTAAAAATTGCTATCTTTGTACCAATAATCCTACCCATATTATACCCAACCAAATTGGACGGGCATTCTCTTTCGACTCTAGTGCAGATCCTTTCATGTCTTTAGATAACTTAAGATCAACTTCTAATTTCTGGCCGATTGTCGATGTCAGTCAAGCGGCTTTTATCGCCCCTAATGCCACGGTAATGGGCGATATTTCCCTAGCTGTGGGGGTGAGTGTTTGGTATGGGGCAGTATTGCGCGCCGACGTGGAACGCATCGAAATTGGGGCCTATACTAATATCCAAGATGGGGCGATCCTACACGGAGATCCAGGCAAAATTACTATCCTTGAAGATTACGTTACCATCGGGCATCGGGCGGTAATTCACGCAGCCCATATTGAACGCGGTTGTTTAATCGGCATTGGGGCAGTGATTCTCGATGGTGTGCGCGTCGGGGCGGGTAGTAT
>NZ_JADEXI010000815.1:0-1609 GCF_015207185.1 Microcystis sp. LEGE 08355
CCCCATCTCCCCATTTCCCACTTCCTACTTCCCACTTCCCCACTTCCCATCACTGGATTTGACGGAGACAGGACAAATCAGCTTGGCCGAAATGAATACTAAAAGCTACTTGCAGATTTTCTAGGGATTTAACCAACCAAGGCACTTGATCGCGAGAATAACTCTCGTAGTGGTTAAATAGAATCGAAAAACGTTTATCTAAGTGGGGTTTTGCCTGGGGACAGATCAAAATCAACTTGAGCAATAACCCCACAGTCCGAGTTACCCCCATATTGGTGATCATATCCATAAGAAGGTAATGATCGGGTTTTTGTCCGCTTTCCACCACCAGATAATTTAACAGTTGGCTAGAAGTACGCAGCATGAGAAATTCACTCGGTTTTTGTTGATCGCAATGGGGTAGGGTATTTTGCAGGATATCGTCGAGTTTTTGGGCAAATTGCCCCTTGCCGTAGTCTAAGGAGGTAATTAGATAATCGTAGAGATCATTTTTAAAATCTTTATAGGTACGGGTATAAACTGCATTCGCCAGAAAATTTAGCGAAAGATTCTTATAAGTATAATTTCCTGCTACCGTCCCCAGATAATACTTGAGGGTGCGATTTAGCTCCTTATCATTGAGCAGGGTGGGATTTTCCACTGGTTGAATGATTCTCCCCGCTTCTTCCCTGATTTTTGGGCTATGGGCTGCCCGTGCCAAACGTACCTGATAGGTGACATAACGAGAGAGATTTACCTCGAAACGGCTCTCGGTTTTCACTTTAATACGTCTAACAGTTTGTCGCTGTTCTCGGGGACTGTCATCACCGAGTAAATAGTAATCATAGAGATAGGGATAACGACTAATCAGGGTTCCCAGGGAAGCGGCGGTTTTTTCGCTGTATTTGCCGCTAATAATTCTCGCCAGACGCTGCAGCCTAACGTAGTCATCCGAGAGGGTAAAATTTTTGACCAGATGGCGCAAATTATTGGGGCTGCTGTAATGTCCAGGAGGTGGGGAGGGCAAATTTTCCAGTAGCGATACCAATTCGGGAATTGCTGGCTGATGGGCAGGCTGCGTTTGCCATCGATTCACTAAAATATGACAGCAGCGGTTAAAGAAATGATCAAAACGACTTTCCACATCTTTGGCCTTGACAAGACGCTCTAGGGCTAAATAAATAGGAGCTTCTTGATAACCGCCACCTTCGATAAACAGACGACGAAAACCCTCGATTAATTGCTCAGGGGAATCGGTCCTGGCGCGGTTGCGCCAATAATCGCACAGTAGCTCTTCTTCGTCTCTTGTTTGTCTTTGTTCAGTGTTTAGACTAGCCATGGTTATTTGATTTAACCCTCCTAAATCAGTAAGCGGATGGATTTTAGGGCTATGACCATAAAGGGGTCAATTGTGATTAGATAGTAGATGCTCCCTTCTGAGGATGCCCCTATTTCGGGTTATCGTACTGAGCGAGTTGATCGATTTTAGCTTGGCAAGTTTGGGAAAATTCCCCTTGGCTTACCCAGGCAAGCTTGCGGACTATACCCAGATTACTAAAAATTTAGGCAGCGTACCCTGCTAATTAGGGTTTGCGGCAAAAAGTTTTTCGGTGGGGGCAGGGTGTGGGGT
>NZ_JADEXI010000816.1:0-1604 GCF_015207185.1 Microcystis sp. LEGE 08355
CAGATTTTTAGGGCTAATTGTGCATCTGCTGATCCAACAAATTAGCCTGTAATTCAGAGCCGGCAATCGTTTTGACGATTTAGATAAAATTTTCAATGTGACACTTTAGGGTGCGGAATGTGGGTTGTATGGATATCGGCAAATTTGTCACATCTTCCCAGAAATTTCTTGACAATTACTAGAGGAAAGGGTACATTGGGATCAGATTTTCTGAAGCTTTATGTCCCTATCTAAAGTTATCAATCATGGGGGGCGGGAGAAGCGTAGCTTATCAAAGGCTCTGCTGAAATCCTTTTCCCTAGTCACGGCCACTGCGATCGGATGTATTAGTATCGCCACCAGTGCCACTGCGGCTGGTTTTTCCTTCGCTTTCGGTAGCTACGGTTCGAATCCCGGTGAGTTCAATACCCCCACCGGTATCGCTGTCGATAGCGGTGGTAATATCTATGTAGCCGATACGTTCAACAATCGGATACAGAAATTCAACCCCAGTGGTGTCTTCCAGTCCACTTTCGGTACCAATGGTACGGGGGACGGTCAGTTCAAGAGCCCCTACGGTATCGCCGTCGGTAGAGGTGGTAATATCTATGTAGCCGATACGGATAACAATCGGGTACAGGTATTCGACCCCAGTGGTGTCTTCCAGTCCGCTTTCGGTAGCACTGGTTCGGATCCCGGTAAGTTCAATAACCCCTACGGTATCGCGATCGGTAGCGGTGGTAATATCTATGTAGCCGATACGGCCAACAATCGGGTACAGGTATTCAACGACCGTGGTTTCTTCCTGTTCGCTTTCGGTAGCTTCGGTTCGGGGGACGGTGAGTTTCAAGGCTCCTACGGTATCGCTGTCGATAGCAGTGGTAATATCTATGTAGCCGATACGTTCAACGATCGCGTACAGGTATTCGACCCCAGTGGTGTCTTCCAGTTCACTTTCGGTAGCCTCGGTTCGGGGGACGGTGAGTTCAGTTTCCCCTACGGTATCGCTGTCGATAGCAGTGGTAATATCTATGTAGCCGATACGTTCAACAATCGCGTACAGGTATTCAACGACCGTGGTGCCTTCCAGTCCACTTTCGGTAGCCTCGGTTCGGGGGACGGTGAGTTCAGTTTCCCCTACGGTATCGCTGTCGGTAGCGGTGGTAATATCTATGTAGCCGATATGGACAACAATCGCGTACAGGTATTCAGAACGCCCGAACCTTCTAGTATTATCGGATTAGGCATACTAGGGGGCGGGTTAGTGGTGCGTCGCCTCGCTAAACGTGGTTAATCGGTGTGGAGTGGGGAGATGAGTTAAAATTTCCCTAATTCCCCACCCTTTGCGGTTAAAAGCTTTAATTTTCCTGCTGCCTTTGTAATTCCTCGATTGCGTCGGGGGATAAGTCAGTAAATTGGGCGATTTCTGGGATAGAAAAACCAGCAGATAGCATTTTTAGGGCAATTTGTCGAGCTTTTTCCTCTTTGCCTTCTTCTTTGCCTTCCTCTCTGCCTTCCTCTAAAGCTTCTTGATAGACTTTAGTTTCTCTTAAATCACTTAAACTAAACATTTTTTCTATCTCCTTACGGTTTAATTTGGGCAATTTATAAATGAGAATTGTCTC
>NZ_JADEXI010000817.1:0-1601 GCF_015207185.1 Microcystis sp. LEGE 08355
CTTTTGCGCTTCCATATTGGGGATGTTTAACAGTAGTAGGAAGAGAAATGAGTTGAAAGTCTTGACCTTCATGATTCTGGATAATAACTTGTTCACCTTTTGAGGCAGCTTTAAGGAGTTCAGAAAGTTGATTTTTAGCTTCATCTACGGTTAGTTGCATCATGGTTTTATTGGGTTAAATTTCTCAGATAATAATATAATTTATCGTGGTTTAATCCTTGCTCAAGTATTGTTCAAGGGTCACATAGTCGCCTGATTGATATTCATCCCGAACTTGTTGAAGTTCTGCTAAGGTTTCCTCGTCGTCTTGATAGGAAGTTTCTTCTGCTTGAAAAATTTGTTGTTCTAGTATTTCTAATAATTGTTGTTTTTGCGTTAAGTCAAGGGATTTAATCGCTTCGGTTAGAGATTCAAAAGTGATTTGAAGATTGATGGTGGTACTCATAAAATTTCTCCTATTTGGATAAAAAGTTAAATTTTGAGAATTGCTTGAATTTTCATGGTTGGTATAGGTGATCAAGAGTTTCTAATCTCCTTCTAATGTAGCCTGAATTTTTGCTAATCGTTAGTTAATAGAAGTTATCCAACAAACGGGAACCGCTATCACGTCAATGGTTTCTTTATTGTCAAACATTTCTAGGAGATAACCTGCTTCTAATTGTTGTTCATTAGGAGGTAAATATTCAATAATTGTTCCCTGATCACCTTTTTTTAAAATAGTGTCGGGGACATCTCTACATAATTTGACTTGTTGAAAAAGTTGGACGGTTTGCATTATTCATACTCCTTAATTTTATCGTAGTAAAGAGTGACAAAATTAGCTTTTTGATTATTTTTATCGATCTGCCAAATACTAATTCACTTTTTCATGCGGTTCTATATAAACTCTATGTGATTATACATTTCTTCCGGTTCAAGAATTTCCCAGATTAAGAGTAGTCCTCGAATTATTTGACCAATAGATTTACTTTGTTGGGGACAGTAAGCAATTCCTGCATGAGTTATAGATGATTGATTGATTCTTAAAAAATCAGTATCTTGAGTAAAAATCACGCGACCATTGGATAAAGCAAATTGCAATTGTACTTCATCAGATACCCCCAATAAATTTTCTTCTGGAGTGGTAGTAACATCAAGGCCTCGATGGCGCAATCCAAGAGCAATACTATAGCTTACATTTTCATCTAGGTGAAATTTAATTTTATTGCCCATTCATTTTTCTTAGTTTTTCTTGGACTAGAGAAGGTGTTTTAGCTTGCATTTCCTTGGCAAAGGTATCATCATCTGTGATTTGTTGTCTAATTTCTTCAAGGTGATCGTGATAGTAAGAAAGGGCCGCGTAAACATCAGCTAAAGTAATGCTGGGATAATGATAAACAATTTCATCGGGTGACATTCCCAGGCGTTCGTGCCAAATAACGACATCTTGGACTTTGATGCGATGACCTGCGATGCGCGGTTTACCGCCACAGGTTTCTGGGGTAATTTCAATGTGATTGATTAAAGTTGTTGTCATTGATAATAACGAATTTGTCCAACTGTAGGGGCGCAATGCTTGCGCCCATAGTGTCGTATATATTATATCACGTCAAGGTTTATAG
>NZ_JADEXI010000818.1:0-1601 GCF_015207185.1 Microcystis sp. LEGE 08355
CCCCACACCCTGTCCCCACCAACAAACTTTTTGCTGCAAACCCTAAATAGTTAGGGATTTTCCCGATTTTTTGGGGAACGAGTAAATAGTTTTAAGTAGGTAGAAACAGAGAATTCCTTAATTGGGAAGGTGATAAAAGTCAAGGGATTAATAGTAATAATAATATTGCGACTATCTCTTTGTACCGCCTTGATAATCTGTTTAGCCACCCAATCGGCGGACATAATACCCACAGGATTTAAATTACTCTTAAAAGGGCCAAGAATTAGCTTTCTTACCACACAGGGAGCATCTAAACGACGCAGGGTAATCATATCACCGATCGCTCGTTTACTGAGTTCGTAGAGGGGACTAAAGGCAGGATTAACCTCTGCTTCCGAGGTATTCACCCAGACTTCCTTGCGGGCAATTTGCTCGTTAGTGCGGACAGTTTTGAAGAATAATTCCATTAAACGCCAGACGGAAAAAGTATTCACTTGGTAGGCTAATTCGATCGCTTCTGGAGTTCTTTGGCCGTGGACATTAACGCCATGATTTAAAATCAGTATATCTACAGACTGAAATAGGTCTTGAAGTTGCGTTTCTTCACCGATTTGCCATTTTACGGTTTTTATGGGTACTGATTCGCCGTTAATTTCAATGGCGATCGCATTCTCCCCGGAAGTGAGCGCGATTACCTTGGCTCCCTTCAGTTGTAGGTACTTTAACAGCGATCGCCCTAAAGTTCCATTCGCTCCGGTAATGGCGATCGTTTTACCCTTAAGAGAAAGTGCCGTCCCCATCAATTTATCCATAAAGGTGAAAGTTCCACAATAATAAGCCTTTTGGTTATCAAAATGGTGTCGCCAGTGGTAGGTACGATTAACGCGCCATTGAGCCGGTAAACTCTCAAATTGCCCCGGACGATGGGTTAAATCGGTTAATTCCTCCAGATTGGCGATGCCTAAACCTCGACCGATCGCCGTACTGAGAAAAGCCAAAGTATAAAGGGAACCTAACCAACCCAACCAAGGGCGATCGAACCCCCAAGAGTAGGCCAGTAGTACAGGTAAAACACTGGCAGCCAACATAACCAAGGCCTCCGGTACATCATTGTACCAATGGGCCCGACGATAAATTTCCTCGCTCATTACCGACAGATCGGGACGAAAAACCCGATGATGCCAGACGTGCAGACGATAAAGGGGCTGCCAATGGTGGGCCAGAGCATGATAGCTATCACGCACGATCTCCACCCAAATAATTGAGCCACAAATCAGTCCGACACAGAGGAGCAGGTTTGACATAGGGGATAAATGTTAAATTTTCTCAACGAATGTAAACAAGGCAATCTTAGCCGAAAAAGCGCATTTATCGGGCAAAAAAAACCAATAGCCTGAAAAACTAGGGTTTCTTTCCCGAAAAAACTTAAGATTCTGTTAAAAATTTTAACAATTTTCGGTAAGATAAAGCAAGAAATAAGCTTCTATTTGAACAATAGACCTCTTGCATAATTTTTTTATGGTATAATGGAGGGTTTTGCTTTTTTCTCAATTCTTAGATTGAAGTGGAAAAAAGAATAAAATGTGATCTTAGGTCAGGAAATCATCTATAATTTTGCT
>NZ_JADEXI010000819.1:0-1600 GCF_015207185.1 Microcystis sp. LEGE 08355
TCTGAGCAATTTTTTGATAATTGACCACTGTTACATTTGGTAAATCGAGGAGTTGATCAAAATTTATCCACATAACCCACCTCCTGTTCTGTGTTACTATTATACCATGCTCACACAGAACCTAGAAGAGCCAAAACAGCAATCATAAGTAGGGAGGCACAATTATTTGTAGGATGGGTTAGCGGTAGCGTAACCCATGGGAGCGTTGGGTTTCATGCTTCAACCGTTCGGCAAAAGCTCACGGCCGAAGCCCAACCTACGTTCATCTTATATTTAATTCCACCCACCTACTTAAAAAGCAAATTCTTGACATTTGTCAGGTAATTATTTTTATTAGTCAATATTCTACACAACTCAGGCTAGATAAGCAAGAGAGCTACGCCACTACTATCGGATCACTACCAAGAACTCTATCCGGTTCTTCTTGTTGAAGAATCTCTCGTCAAGCTATGCTGTGAGGGGAGAGTAGGTCAAAACCTAACTTTTTGCCGCTCTATGCTATCGTATCAAGATGCGCTACTCTGTTAGGAGATGATTTTGCTTGAGTCATCTGCTCAAAGTAGCATCTGTTTTTTTAACCCTTACCCCCAAAAGAGAATCTTTTCTGTATGCTAGAGGCTAATAATCAGGGAGAGAATCAAATATTTCTCTATGAAGTTGTTTTTTCCGGTTCTTCTGGCTCTTTGCCTCAACGCTTCTCCCAGACAGTCCTGCGAGTACCTAAAAGCCGTATGAGTCAAGAAACACAGCGCCTGCTGCGCCAAGGGGCCAAGATTCTCAGTATAAGGCCTCTTGACCCAGAAACTGCCCCGATTAAGCCTAGTTTACCACATCAACCCTGGTGGATAGAGATCACCACCAGTCAGCCGAAATGTCTCTATTATTTCGGTCCTTTCGAGAGTTTTTCTGAAGCTTTATCCTATCAATCCGGTTATATCAAAGACCTCCAATCGGAATCTGCCCTGGGAATTAACAGCGAAATTAAACAATGTCAGCCAGAGGTTTTAACTCAAGAATATTTTTAATTTATGGTATCTAATTATACAGATTTTTAGGAATAGTTAGTTTCCTCTTGTTTTCGTTTAATAATGCCTTTACCCTCACAGAATTTACAGGGGACGGATTCATTCTCCGTCTCTAGATAGATTCTTTCTTTGCCCTGGCAGTGGGGACAGATAACTTTTTCTTCCCACCAATAATTCTCTAAAAAAGCCTCATCGGTAATATAGGTAAAATCTTCAAACATTGGCTTGTCCTCTTATCGTTGAGATAGCTTAATCTGGATTCATCTTTCAACCTGAGAAATTGAAAATCACTTTTACCCCCATCGTAAAAAAGATCGGGTTCATTCTTCTTGAAACTTAAATTACTTCATATTTATTTATGTTTATTAATATATAATGAGTGTTCACTATCAATCGGGTGTATCTCATATTTGTGAATTTCTCTCACTTATGGTGATCAGCAGAAGTTATACTATTAGGGGTCGAGAAGGTCGTCACCGACCTCCCCTCCCATTCAGAACCGTGCATGAGACTTTCACCTCACACGGCTCCTAGTTTGACTGTTCCCTTGTTAAGGATACAGCTTGACTTCTTTT
>NZ_JADEXI010000820.1:0-1599 GCF_015207185.1 Microcystis sp. LEGE 08355
GTTGGCGGCTATTTATAACTGTGAGTTAGGGATAGGTATAGCAGCTTCTTAAAAGTTGCCTAAAGATTAATCAAGTCAAGGAGAATTTATTCTCAATTATAAAAATTGAGATAGTTTGTGCCGCTTAAATAAAGAGGTTTTGATAACCAAATTAAAGCATATCTAAAGAGTTTTGAGTTAAAAGTTAAACTTCAAGTTTTTATTCAGCACTAATGATAGATTAACTAATTTTTTGGGGAAAATTAGTTAATCTATCATTATAACATATAATTAATTTGCAAGAGTTCTAATTTCCCAACGATGCCTAATTCTAATGATCGCGTTTTCCCCGTCAATTCCTTCGCTTCGATCTAATTGTTCAGCAGCAATATCAATTTTTGAGTTAAAAGTTTCAGATTTGGAGAGTAGGCTTCTAAGCTGACATCAGATAATCTTTGAGTTCGGGATATTTGGGAAATAAGCTATCAATACTGGCGAGTTTTGCTTGATATTCCAAGGCTGTACCAATAATAATGCGGTCAAAGGGATCTTTGTGAACGGGAGAGAGATTAACGGCTCTTAGGGTAATTTCTGGAGTTAAGGGCAATAATTCAATGCCTGAAGGGTTTAGGGCATCAATAAGCCATTGTTGGATGGGAATATCCAGTGCTAAACGACCTTTATGATGGGCTAAGGCTATTTCATAACAAGAAATAGGGGATACTCCTACGCTATCTGCTTGTCGAATCTGGGCTGTCCATTCTAAGGGAAATTGCTCAAAGTTTTCATTGATATACCAAAACCAAATATGGGTATCAAGGATGATCATTTTAGGCATTCCCAATCTTCTTGATCCACAATAGGACTAACAATATCCCCTAAGGTTTTGCCTTTACCGATTAAATGAGCAGGGGTCGTTCGTTTTACCTGGGTTGTGGGAGATGGTTCTTCTTCAATGATAATGATGGCGCGAATATTCTGTGCTTTGGGCTTTTCCCCTAGCCATTGGATGCGATCGCCTTCGATGGTCACGTCATAATGTTTGAGCATGGTTAAGGTTCTCTAACAATTTTCTTAACTAAGTCTATGATATTGCAGTGATAGTCTAGTTTAGTCTGAATTTAAGAGGTTCGGCAGAAAAGAGTCTATATTGTTCTTGAAAGTCAGGGTTAGGCGATCGCGGTTATGCTTCTTTAATTTCCCAACGATGCCTAATTCTCATGATCACGGTTTCTCCGTCAATTCCTTCGCCTCGATCTAATTGTTCGGCAGCAATATCAATAGACCTCTTACAAATTCAAGAAAGTCCCCTTTTTTAAGGCTTCGGCCGTGAGATCAGCCGAACGGGGGATTGAGGGGGATCAAACTCGATTGCCCATTGTTGATAGCGATCGCATTTACTCAGTAATTGCAAGGCTTCGGCAATGATTTCATCTGGATTGGCATAACGCCCTGTATCTAGTTTGGCTTCGATCAGCTTTTGGTGTTCGGGTTTTAGGGTTAATTTTATGGTTGTTAAGGCTTGACTTTTTTTCATTATAGGTTTGTCGCTGTGGGATCGTCCCAAGTTTGTTCAGGCAAGATGCGCTACTCATTTTTACTGTGGGGTAAGCTTTCTAG
>NZ_JADEXI010000821.1:0-1599 GCF_015207185.1 Microcystis sp. LEGE 08355
CAGAATCTCTCGGAGTTTCACCCATTTCTTGCTATGAAATAGCCCTTGCTAACCAACGGGGAAGATTAGAACTAAGTTATCCTCCTCAAGAGTGGATTCAACAAGCTTTAACAATGGCTAAAATAGATATATTTTCAATTCCCCCCGAAATTGCCATTAGAGCCGTTAATTTATCTCCCATTCACAAAGATCCTTTTGATCGTATTATTATGGCTACAGCCTTAGCATACGGGGCAAAACTGGCTAGTATTGATAACTTATTTCCTAAATATGTTGAAATCAAAGACCATCTCATGGAGAGAGCGAAATAGTGATAAGTAATAGGACAAAATCAACAGATGATTAAAATTTACACGGAAGTCGAACGGGGGCAAAATTGGTTACAGCGCCATCAAAAATCTTGTCCGATATTTGCCCTAGTTTTAGGCTTTACCGAGACGGGATTAATCCCCGGAATCTCCACCGCCGGCGCCACCCCGGAAGATAGAAAATATACAGCGATCGCCGATGCCGAATTTATCGTTAAAGGAGTTTCACCCCATCCCCGTTATCCCTTACCCCCCCTAACGGTGGGAGCCTCCCCTGCCTATATTACCCGCGCCGTAGTGGAAAAATTAGCCATTCCCGTCCTCGTTTTTAACGCCGGTTTACCCTTGCCCCCGGCCGTCGATTATATCGAACTAGGGGGACAACCGGCCCGTTGTCTCTCCACTGGCTGCGCCCTAGATATCCCCATAGTAAAACACCTGTTCGCCCAAGGACTAACCTGGGGAGAAAAATTAGCCCGGGAGTCTAGTTATCTAATTATCGGCGAGTGTGTGGTCGGTGGCACCACCACCGCCCTCGCCATCCTAACCGGATTGGGTTATCGAGCCAACGGCAAAGTTAACAGCAGCCACCCCCAGTGCAATCATGCCCAGAAACGGGCAATAGTTGAGCAGGGATTAGCTGGAAAAGAATTTTTTGATCCTTTTGAGGTAATCGCCGCCCTAGGCGATCCTCAGCAGATTTTCGTCGCTGGCATGGCGATCGCCGCTAGTGGGCAGGGTGGGGTACTCCTCGCCGGAGGAACCCAAATGTTAGCCGTTTCTGCCCTAATTCAAGCTCTAGTGGCTAAATATGCCTATCCGGTTAACTGGGAAAATATCATCGTCGGCACAACTCGCTGGGTAGCGGAAGATAAAACGGGGGATACGGTGGGATTAGCCCGCCTGATCGGGAAAATACCCCTATTAGCCACACAATTAAACTTTTCCGCCTCTAAATACCCGGTTTTGCAAGCTTATGAACAGGGTTTCGTCAAGGAAGGAGTCGGATCTGGAGGATCGGCGATCGCCGCTTATCTGTACCAGAATTGGACTAATCAAGATTTGGTCAAAGCGATCGAAAATTTAATCGGGTTTCAACTAAACTGTTGACTATCTAGGGTTTGCGGCAAAAAGCTTTTCCTGGGGGCAGGGTAGGGCTGTTTTATTCTCCCATCAGAATATCAAAAGTAAAAGCGATCACTGTCTTTGTAAAATGGGAAGTGACCGCGAACTTTTAAAACATATGTTGAGCTTAATAGAAAAACTGAAACAAGTCAAGGACTTTCGGAAA
>NZ_JADEXI010000822.1:0-1593 GCF_015207185.1 Microcystis sp. LEGE 08355
GGCTTATGGAATCCTGAAGTGCTTATTGGGCAAAACTTTTAGGACTATTTTGCGGAATAAACTATCAGTATAGACCTACTTTCCACACAGAAACCAGAAGAGCCTCCACAGGACAGCCAAATAAAAGCCCGATAATTTTAAAACAATTGTACTAATTGTAACTATAAAAAAGCGATCGAGGCGAGGATCGCTGGTTTTTTGCTGAAATTGTGCAATTTCAGCCAAGTCCACCGCTGCCATGCGTGCCTGTTCAATACACATCCCCAGGGTACCTAGGGCAAGAATAGCAGCGGATAGGTTTTCCGGTGAGAAGATTTGGGAGATTATGCCTAAACTAGCCGGAAAAAACAGATGAACGTAGGTTGGGCTTCGGCCGTGAGCTTTTGCCGAACGGTTGAAGCATGAAACCCAACGCCCGCATGGGTTACGCTACCGCTAACCCATCCTACAAATAATTGTGCCTCCCTACTTAGGGCAAGAATAGCAGCGGATAGGTTTTCTGGTGAAAAGATTTGGGAGATTATGCCTAAACTAGCCGGAAAAAACAGTAAAAAAAGGATCGTTCGTCTCATCTATTCGCGGTGGGGTCGGATTAAGATAAGAAATGCTCTTGACTTGATCATTTCTGTAATGTCTTGTTTGCCTCCTTTTCAAAATGCTCTCCTTCTCACCCAAGCTTTAACCCATCGTTCCTATGTCAATGAACAGTCCGAATTGACGGAAAATAACGAGCGCCTAGAATTTTTGGGCGACGCGATTTTGGCTTTTTTGGTGGGCGAACTATTGTATCAAAAATATCCCGCCATGAACGAGGCCGAATTAACCCGTTTGCGGTCAAATTTGGTCAAAGAAGAACAATTAGCGCAATTGGGCATTGAAATCGGCCTGGGAGAGTTAATGCGTTTGGGTAAGGGAGCAATTAAAGATCGGGGGCGATCGAATCCTACCCTATTAGCGGACACTTTTGAAGCGATAATTGGGGCTTATTATCTAGATTCGGGGTTAAATGCGGTTAAAAACTATCTGCACGGGCTGTTTATCCCTGTAGCCTCTCATTTAGTCTCTCAACAATCGGAATCGCCATCTTTTATCGATGCTAAAAATCTCTTTCAACAGTGGGCGCTGGCTAATTTCGCCTCTAATCCAGAATATGCGATCATCGATGTTACCGGACCGCCCCACGCTAGGGAATTTACCGCCGAAGTGCGGGTTAATAACCTTCTCTACGGTACAGGTAAAGGTAAACGGAAACAGGATGCCACCAAAGCGGCTGCCGAAGATGCCTTAAAGCGCTGTCAATTGCCAGGGTAAATAGGGTTTGCGGCAAAAAGTTTTTCGTGGGGGCAGGGTGTGACCCCCCCCAACCCCCCCGACATCGGGGGGGCAGGTGGGGTGTGGGGTGTAGGGTTTTACCGATTTTCAGGGGGTCAATTACCTAATTTTCGGGGAAAAAGTGCCTAAATTTCCCCCCCGATCACCCCAATTTCTGGCACTTTTTGAGGGGAAAAAAGTCTAAAATTCTTATCCAACAAAGTTTTTAGATTTATTCAGCAAATTCCACTTATCTTAGGGGCCACCAATTAACTTTATCTC
>NZ_JADEXI010000024.1:0-19029 GCF_015207185.1 Microcystis sp. LEGE 08355
TAATCCAAGAATAAGCAGTTTAAATACGTCTTACCTTATCACTGAGATAGCAAGTTTGATCATCCGCTTGTTGCCAAATAGCGATCGCTGATTGCTGATAGGGCCAATTAGCGAAACTGATGATTCTCGCTTTTGGGATTAATTGCTGGGCGCGCTCACTCAAAGGCATCGATCGCTCTCCGTTAGGTCAGATTAGGCAGTTAAGATCACTTCTATCATAAATGATCGAAAAATTAGCGATAACTAAAGATTTTTTGCAATCTGTTGGGTAGGATCGCTTACAATTAACAAAAGCTAAGTCATTATATTTTGATCATCATGTCAGTTTTAATAGCGATCGGTGTACTTGCCCTATTAATTGTCGTTCACGAATTAGGTCATTTTGCCGCTGCTCGTTGGCAATCTATCCATGTTAATCGCTTCTCCATCGGTTTTGGTCCAGCTTTAGCTAAATATCAAGGCAAAGAAACAGAATACGCCCTCCGCGCCATTCCTTTAGGGGGTTACGTTGGTTTTCCCGATGACGATCCCGATAGCCAAATTCCCAATAACGATCCTGATTTATTACGCAATCGTCCTGTTTTCGATCGAGCTATCGTCATTAGTGCGGGAGTAATTGCTAATTTAATTTTTGCCTATTTTTTGCTTGTTACCCAAGTCGCTACGGTGGGTTTTTCCCAAATTAACTATCAAGAAGGTGTAATTATTCCTGAGGTTTTCACGGCTGAAAATTCCGTCGCTAAACAAGCGGGAATACAAGCGGGGGATATCGTTCTCGCTATCAATGATCAGCCCCTTGGTGCTTCTCAAAATGCCATTATTGACTTCCGTGACATTATTCAATCTTCCCCCAATCAACCCCTAAAATTAACCATCAAACGCCCCACAGAAACTCTCGATTTAATCGTTACTCCTGAATTGGGAAGTGATGGTCAGGGTAAAATTGGGGTTAGATTGGCTCCTAACGGTGAAGAAACTCGCCTAAAGGCCGATAATTTTGGGCAAGCTTTTAGCTTAGGTGCGGGTGAATTTCAACGATTAACCCTATTAACTGTTCAAGGTTTTGGGCAGTTAGTTAGTAACTTTAAAGACAGTGTTCAACAGGTAGCAGGACCAGTTAAAATTGTCGAATATGGAGCAGCAATCGCTCGTAATGATGCGGGGAATCTTTTTCAATTTGCCGCCCTAATTAGTATTAACTTAGCGGTGATTAATATTCTGCCTTTACCTGCTCTTGATGGTGGTCAATTAGTATTTTTATTAATCGAGGCTTTGGTAGGTAAACCTCTCCCAACTAAACTGCAAGATAACATCATGCAAACAGGTCTAGTTTTACTCTTAGGATTAGGAGTTTTCTTAATCGTGCGCGACACAGCTAACCTAGCAGTTTTTCAGGATTTATTCCAGTGATGGACTCTCGAAAAAAAACTGAACCGCAACTGCGCGCCCTAGAGATTTTAAGCAACTTAAAGCGATTATATCCAGAGGCAACCTGTAGCTTAAATTATCAAACTCCCGTGCAGTTATTGGTGGCAGTAATTCTCTCGGCACAATGCACTGATGAGCGGGTGAATAAGGTGACTCCTGCTTTATTCGCTCGTTTTCCCGATGCTAAATCCTTAGCTTTTGCCGAGCGAGAGGAGTTAGAAACTTTCATTCGTTCCACGGGATTCTATCGCAATAAAGCTAAAAATATTCAGGGTGCTTGTCAAAAAATCCTCAAGGATTTTCAGGGGGAAGTACCCAAGACAATGGAGGAATTATTAACTTTACCCGGGGTAGCTAGAAAAACGGCTAATGTGGTACTCGCTCACGCTTACGGGATTATTGAGGGGGTGACAGTAGATACCCACGTTAAGCGCTTAAGTAATCGTTTGGGTTTAACTACTAATAACGATCCAGTGAAAATTGAACGGGATTTAATGGCTTTACTACCTCAACCAGATTGGGAAACTTTTTCTATTAGTATTATTTACCACGGCCGGGCGGTTTGTAAAGCGAGAAATCCCGCTTGTTTTTCCTGCCAATTAGCCTCTCTTTGTCCCACAGCAAACAGTAAACAGTAAACTGATAACTCACACCTGATAAGTAGGGAGGCACAATTATTTGTAGGATGGGTTAGCGGTAGCGTAACATAATCGGGCGTTGGGTTTCATGCTTCAACCCAACCTACGTTCATCTTATATTTAATTCCACCCACCTACTTAACTGGTAACTGAATCACTGATAACTGATAACTGATAACTGATGTGGGGGGCTATAATGGGAAAAAATAGCTCATCCATCAATCTTATGAGTCAAGGCTCTCGGCAAGAAATAAAAACCCAAGCAATAATCCTCGCTACTTTTGTGGCGATTTTTTGGCTGTTAGAGATTTTAGATCAATTTGTTTTTCGGGACAGTTTAAACTATTTCGGGATTATTCCCCATCAAGTCATCGGATTGCGGGGTATTCTTTTCGCACCTTTCCTACACGGTGACTTTCCCCATCTTATCGCTAATACGGTTCCTTTCCTGATTCTCGGTTGGTTGGTGATGTTACAGGAAACCAGTGACTTTTTTATTGTTACCGGGTTAACTATGCTGGTGGGGGGGTTAGGAGTCTGGTTATTTGCTGCTCCCGGATCCATCCATATCGGGGCAAGTATCTTGATTTTTGGCTATTTAGGTTTTTTATTACTGCGGGGCTATTTCCAAAGAAATATTCCTTCTATACTCTTGTCAATTCTAGTCTTTTTACTCTACGGTGGCACAATTTGGGGCGTTTTGCCTTCCCGTCCGGGGATTTCTTGGCAAGGACATTTATTTGGTTTCCTAGGCGGGGTTTTAGCCGCCAAATTAATCGCCACCGAAAAGAAACATTATCCCTAAATGGGGGAACCTTCTATCTCGCTACATACTTCATAAAAATCGGTGACAGGCGGTTTCGCAAACAGAGGAGCCATAGATTTCAGCAATAATTCATGGGCTTCGCTTTTATTTGCCTCCATATCATCGATTTTATCCCAGATGATCACGGCAATTCCTTCGTCGGTTCCAGGTTTTTGCAGCAGAAAAGCCCCTTGGAATCCCGTAGAATAGGTGGAAACGGCCTTTTCGTAGAGTTTTTGGGCCTCGGAAAAACACCCCGGTTTAAATTCACCAATAGCCACATAGGCATATTTATGTTTGAGAAAATCGAGAAATTCTGGCATGGCAATGAGGGGAAATGGAATAAATCTTTCTTTCTACTCCTATTAAAACTTAGATCGATCGCCCCCCCCGCCCCATCGACATATTTTTTTAACTAAGCTTCCCCAATTGTCTCTTTTTTTTGTTAGCTTATATGTAGTCGTTATGAGTTCGTATAAATTCTATGATCAAAATCGTTGGTATTAATGGCAGTTTACGCCCCGGATCCTATAGTTCGATGGCGTTAGAAGTTGCTATCAGTCGAGTAGGGGCGTTAGGAGTAGAAACGGAGATAATTGACCTGAGAAAACTCTCTTTACCCTTCTGTAACGGGGGAGATGACTATTCTGACTATCCCGATGTGGCCAAAATGCAGCAAACGGTTAAATCGGCAGCGGGATTAATTTTGGCGACACCGGAGTATCATGGCAGTGTCAGTGGTGTGATGAAGAATGCCCTAGATTTAATGAGTTTTGAGGAGTTATCGGGAAAGGTTGCCGGATTAATCAGTGTTTTAGGCGGACAATCCAATAGTAACGCCCTAAATGATTTAAGAATCATTCTCCGTTGGGTTCATGCTTGGGTAATTCCCGAACAAATTAGCTTAGGACAAGCGTGGAAAGTCTTCAACGAAGAAGGAAAAATCCTTGACGAGAAGCTTTGCCAACGTTTTGACGCTTTTGCTGCAAGTTTAGTCGATCATACCCGTAAACTCAACGGGATCTAGTAATATCGATGGTGATTTTACCGGTGAAATTAGGAATTGGGGCGGCGGGTTTCGATAATTGTACTCTTACCTGTCGCACGCCCTCGAGTTGTAGGATATCCTCAGCGATAACTGTGGCCAATTTTTCCACGAGGGCAAATTTGCTGGTTTCAATCTGGTGTTTGACAATTTCGATCGCCTGTCGATAATCTAGGGTATCTTCAATTGCGTCACTTTTGCCAGCAATGCTGATATCAAGTTCTAGGGATAAATCTACCTCAAACCATTGACCTAAAACCTGTTCTTCGGCCAGATATCCTGTGTAACCGTAGGCCCGAATTCCTGTAACGTGAATAGTATCCATAGATAGTTAAATTAAAAAACTGGCAGCGTTGGTCACAAAGATGAAGTGTAACCTAATTTGGTATCGACGACCCACTCCCCAAAATGAAAACTTCCTACCCGACCATTAGGATAACTGCTATAAATTATAGTTTAGACGGCTCTTACCTGTTCGGTGTAATCTTTGGAGCGTAGTTGACGGAAACCTTGAAAAGCCAGTTGTCTCAAGTTCAGAGGTAAATAGGAAAGCAGTAAACCCAGTCTAGCCCGTCGGGATTTTCCTGACAATTGCGAGGCTTTTTCTATTAAAACTCGCCCAGCTTCGTTTTCTCCCTTTTCAATTAATTTTATTCCCAAAGATTCCTGTAAAAAAGCCGTTTTTTTTACTCTTTCTTCTTCTAATTTTAGATCATTAAAGTGATAACTTTCTGTACAAAACAGTTTTGCTTGCAAAAAGTGAACCGCTTGTTTTAAGCTAGTTTGACCGCCATGGAAACGATATTCCATTAATAATTCTGGCAGAAAATAAGCTTGTTTTCCCGCTAAAGCTAAACGCACTAATAAATCAAAATCTTCACAACCATCCGCTTGAGAGCGCATATAATCCACATCGGCTAAAGATTGATAACGAAAAAGAGTCGAACCCACCTGTAAACTTTGATAGGAAAAAGTTTGTCTTTGTAAATCAGGAATAATCCCTTGTTGTAATCTGTCTTTGCCCCATTTCGCTGAATTTTCTTGGGTGGCAGCTGTAACTTTTTGTCCAAATTTATCAATAATCCAGTGATCAGTACAGACAAAATCAACGTTTTTTTCTTGCTCTAAAATAGGTACAGTTTTCGCTAAAAATTCGGGAGTTAGTCCATCATCATCATCGAATTTAATAAAATATTGTCCCCGAGCAGCCGTAAAACCTGATCGCATATTTAAACTTCTACCAAGATTTTGGGGATGACGCAGATAAATTATTCTCGAATCCTGAAATGCTGCCACCACTTCTGGGGTATGATCAGAAGAACCATCATCACAAACAATTAACTCAAAATCTTGATAAGTCTGCCGCAAGACACTATTAATCGAATAGCTGAGATAATCGGCGCGGTTATAGGTGGGAATACAAACAGTTACTTTCGGCATAATATTTCAGTTATCAGTTATCAGTTATCAGTTGAGAGTGTTATAGCAGTTATCTTCATGGTGAGATAGGAAGTTTTCCTTTTGGGGAGTCGGTCGTCAATACCAAATTAGGTTATACTTCATCTTTACGAGAAACGCTATAAGTAAAAAGCAATCTCCTGTCTCGGAGTCTCCTGTCTCCAGGTTAAAAAAGTATTTTTACATTTTTGCAAAGGAATGTTAAGTTTTAGGGTATTGAATGAGTAACCTTGATAGCCATGGCTCCTAAAATAGCAGGGATTATCTGTACCCACAACCGCGATCACTACCTAGAAGGAGCGATCGATAGTCTTTTAGGGCAAACCTGCCCAGATTGTGAGATTTTAGTGGTTGATAACGCATCTACCGATAAAACCCGTCAAGTGGCCCAGTCGCGTCTGGGAGATGGGCGGCTAAAATACGTTTACGAACCTATTTTAGGGCTATCTACCGCCAGAAATCGCGGGGCGAAGGAAACTAGAGCGCCGATTTTAGCCTATTTGGATGACGATGCGATCGCTAGTCCTCAATGGTTGCAAATTCTGTTAAATGCCTACGAAAATAACCAAAAACTGGCAGTAGCTGGGGGAAAAGTCACCTTAATTTGGCCGCAAGGCTACAGTCAACCCAATTGGTTATCCGATCAGTTAGCAGGGGGTTTAGGGGCTTTCGATTTGGGCGACAATGTGTTATACATTAGCCAAGCGGATTTAACTCCGCGAGGGGTTAATTACTCAATCCGGCGAGATTTCTTGGAGAAGATTGGCGGTTTTGACCCTAATTTGGGAAGAATTGGTAAAAAACTTCTTTCTAACGAGGAATTATACACTACAGAACTAGCACTCGCCCAGGGATGGCAAGTAGGCTATTTTCCCGCAGCATTGGTGGAACACAATGTTGCCCCGGAAAGAATCAATCGTCAATGGTTTATGCGTCGCAGTTGGTGGCAAGGCATCAGCGAACACTACCGGGAAGAAGTGGCAGGAAAGACGGGATTGGCTCAATTTGGGCGAGGAGGTGAGCGTTTAGTGAGAGGATTGATTAAATCTGTCAAATTTATCAATGATCCTGCTAAAAGCTTTGATAATCTTCTCTATGCCTACGGACAAATCGGTTATTTAAGCGAGGCCGCCAAGGCGATGTTAAACCCGCAAAAGTAAATTATTGTAAATAAATGAGTAAAAAAGCGTTAATTTGTGGTATATCGGGGCAGGATGGAGCCTACCTAGCCGAATTACTGTTAAAAGCAGGCTATACAGTTTGTGGCACCTCCCGGGATGCCCAAATGTCATCTTTTAGTAACCTGAAACGTTTGGGAATCAAGGAACAGGTAAAACTAGAATCGATGGCACTGAACGACTTTCGCAGTGTCCTACAGGTCTTAATTAAAATTCAGCCCGATGAGGTCTATAATTTGGCTGGACAAAGTTCTGTGGGTTTATCTTTTGAGCAGCCGGTGGAAACCTTAGAAAGTATTGCCACGGGAACCTTAAATCTCTTAGAAGCAATTCGATTTACCAGAGCAAAAATTAAATTATATAATGCCGGATCGAGTGAATGTTTCGGGGATATCGGCGATAATTCTGCCGACGAAAATACCCCTTTTCGTCCTCGCAGTCCCTACGCTGTGGCTAAATCGGCGGCTTTTTGGGAAGTGGCTAATTATCGAGAAGCCTACGGAATTTTTGCCTGTTCAGGCATACTTTTCAATCATGAATCTCCCCTGCGTCCCGAGCGCTTTGTCACCCAAAAAATTATCGCTGCCGTGGCTAGAATTGCCCAGGGAAGTCCTGAAACTTTGCAACTAGGAAATATGGATATTCAAAGGGATTGGGGTTGGGCGCAGGAGTACGTTGAAGCGATGTATTTAATGTTGCAACAGGAGCAACCCGATGATTACGTCATTGCCACGGGAGAAAGTTCAAAACTGGAGGATTTTGTCGCCACAGCTTTTGCTACTGTTGGCTTAAATTGGCCAGATCATGTAATTTCCGATCGAAGTTTATTAAGACCAACAGATTTAGCCATTAGTCGCGGTAATCCCCGCAAAGCTAAGGAAAAATTAGGTTGGCAAGCACAATACAAAATGACTGATATTGTCCGCATGATGGTAGAAAATCGTTTAGAGAAATAGCTATGAATATCATAATGATTAGTTCCGCCTTTCCCTATCCACCAACCAGAGGAGGAACTCAGGGCAGAACTTTTAATTTACTCAAGTATCTCAGCAAAAATCATGATATTACTCTCATCGTTCAGCGTACTGCTGATGTCAGCGATGAGGAGGTAGAAAAGTTAGGTAACTTTGTTAGTGAATTGGTAGTTTTTCCCCGTCCTCGAGATGCCAAAACTGGAATAATTGCTAAACTGCAAAGATTAGCTCAATTCCTGCAAACGGGAACCCCTCCCAATGTACTTTTTGGCTATTCTCAAGAGATGCAGAACTGGATAGATAGGGCAGTTAAGAGTCAAAAATTCTCAGTAATTACCAGTGAACATAGCGTTAATGAAATTTATATTCGTCCCCAATGGCAACAGCAAATTAGGACAGTAATTGATGTGCATAGTTCCCTCTATCAAACCTGCAAAAGTCAATTAGAAATAGGGGTTTCTAGTCAAGAATTACGGGATCGTCTCTACCTTCCTCTCATGCGTCGATACGAACAAAAAACTGTGCAGAAATTCTCAAAAATTGTCGTCACCACCGATGATGATCAAAAACAAATGCTAGAATTCGCTCCTAAGAAAGAGATTTATTTAATTCCTAATGCAGTCGATTTAGATTTGTTTCCCTATCGTACCGAGGATCCTGCTGGACATAATTTAGTGTTTATCGGTGGGTTAGATTATTGGGTTAATATCGATGCGGCCTGTTTTTTAGCCAGGGAAATTTTACCTCGTATTCAAACTACTTACCCCGATACTACTTTAACTCTAGTCGGTGCTAATCCATCCCTAGAAGTGCAAGAATTAACTAAGTTAAAAGGAGTGATTGTGACGGGACGAGTACCATCAATGATCACCTATCTTCATCAGGCAACTGTGGCAGTTATTCCCCTAAGAACGGGTTTTGGAATGAAGTTTAAAACCCTAGAATCGATGGCTGCGGGGGTGCCAGTGGTAGCCAGTGATCGAGGTTTAGAAGGGTTAACAGTGGCAGGAAATAATGTTCCTTTAGCAGCCTTAAGGGCTAATAGTATTGAGGAATATTGTACGGAGATTAGTCGTCTTTTTGAATCGGCAGAGTTACGAGAAAAATTATCTATAAATGCTCGCAGGTTAATCGAAGATAATTATACTTGGCAGCAAGCAGCAGGTAAGTACGAACAAGTTTTAACTGCTGATATTTGTTAGGAAATTTCTCTAGTTTTTTGTCAATTAATATGCTATCAAATCAAATACCAGTGAAAATATCTGTTGTTGTTCCTCTGTATAACGAGGAAGAAAATGTCGAGGCTCTCTTTAGGCGACTTTTAGCGGTTTTAGAGGCACTAAATATCAGTTATGAGATTGTTTGCGTCAATGATGGTAGTCGTGACAATACTCTCAAAAATCTCGTGGAATATCATCAACGTTATCCACAAATTAAAGTAGTTAATTTATCCCGTAATTTTGGTAAAGATATTGCCATGTCAGCAGGAATTGATTACAGTCAAGGGATGGCAGTCATTCCTATTGATGCTGATTTACAAGATCCCCCCGAATTAATTGCCGAAATGATTGAAAAATGGCAGCAGGGTTATGATGTGGTTTATGCGTCGCGTCGGGTTAGAATTGGCGAAAGTTGGTTGAAACGTTTTACAGCAGAAGGTTTCTATCAAGTCATTAATAAATTAAGTCGGGTTCCTATTCCCCCTAATACGGGAGATTTTCGCTTAATTGATCGCCGAGTGGTAGAATCAATTAAAAAGATGCCCGAACGTCAAAGATTTATGAAAGGAATATTTGCTTGGGTGGGATATAAACAGACATCAATCTTATTCGATCGAGAACCCCGGTATCAAGGACAAACTAAATGGAATTACTGGAAATTATGGAATTTTGCCCTCGATGGTATTACCTCCTTTAGTTTTTTACCTCTGAAAGTCTGGACCTATGTAGGATTTATCATTGCACTTGTTAGTCTTGTTTATGCTAGTTTTTTAATTCTCAGGACTATTATTTTAGGAATCGATGTACCTGGATACGCTTCTCTGATGGTTGCTGTCCTATTTTTAGGAGGAATTCAATTACTGACTCTTGGTATTATTGGCGAATATATTGGCAGGGTTTATGAGGAAGTCAAGGGTAGGCCACTTTATCTGGTTCGAGATTGTTATGGTTTTGAAAATAGGGAACAAGTTACTGATAAAATAACTTAAAATTAAGATATGACATGAGGAGAGTTAAATTTATGAATACCGAAGTTTTTCAGCAATTTTTTGCCTATTGTGTCGGTAGTTGGCAAACGGAAAGAACCTATCATTATCTAGCTGATCAAGAAGTGGAACGTTCCCGTACTGAATTCCTCATTCAACCCCTGACTAGGGAGATTAAACAGAAAGTTCTGACAGATAATAACTATCCTGATATTGCTGATTTAGAAAGTATCCCCGGGTTTAATTTAGGTTTCTATACCATCTCGGAAAAAGGGGAAGAAGTGCGACAAAATCTTAATCTTTTATTTGTGGTTAAAGCAGAAAATAACGGTTATTTAGAAGGGGATTATCTTCGCGATCGCGCCTACGAAGAAGCAAGACCAATTATCTCCGCTTTTCGCTTTGATTCCACTACCAGAGAGTTATTAATGACCACCAATTATACTCGCAGTGTTTCCGTGGATTCAATTACTTTAATCAATCCAGACCTGCGAATTCGCAAAATTATTAACTATCAACGTCCCCAGGAGGGGGAACCGTTAGAAAAAGTTCTCTTGGTCGGTTTTGGGGTTGAGTGTAAAGTCAATTAAAAAAAATATTTCTTTCCCCCCTTGATTCTCCAGTCAAGGGGAGATTTTATCATGGGGGAACGATAGGATTAAGGAGCAAAAATTAATGCTCAGAATCGGTCAACTTTCCCTAGAAAGTGGTGTTTCGATTAAAACGATTCGTTATTACGAGGAATTAGGACTAATTCAGTCCCCTGAGAGAACAGAAGGCAAATTTCGCTTATTTTCTCCCGATACTGTCCATCGCTTGCTATTTGTCAAGAGATTACAATCTTTGGGTTTAAGTCTGCAAGAAATCCGCGAATGTTTAGTAATTCATGACCATGGTGAGTTACCCTGTGGAGATATTCAGGAAAAATTAATTAAACATATTGCTGAGATCGATCAACAAGTGGAACAATTGCTTTTATTGCGTCAACAATTAACCGAAACCCTGCAAGAATGGACGGATACACCTGTAAAAGACGATCAATTTATTTGCCCTAATCTCAAGGTTTAACTATCATGAAAAAGTTGATTTTACTGGTAACTGTAGCACTGATTTCTACTCCTGTAATTGCTCAACATTTACATCTTGATTCACCTCAAACTCAGACTTTACAAGCAATTCCTGACGATATACCAGCTTGGATGTATAACAAGCAACGTAATCATATTTATCCCCAAAGAGGGGTTTATAACAATGCAATTTATAATGTCAGAGATTTAGCTTTAGACTTAAATGCGATCGCTGTCGGTCATGCCTTTGCCTACGAAGATATCGTAACGGGAAAAGCGAAAGATTTAGAAACTAAGACATACCAAAAAATTAATTGGGTTTTAAAAAATCCGCCTAAATTTATGCCCGACGAGGGCAATATTTCCCCAACTTTTGGTAGAAAATACGGTGTTTTAGAACAGGTTTTCGAGTGGGCGCATATTTTCCATGCTCAAACCGTTGATGTTTTAGCCAGCAGCAAATTAACCAACAAGGAAAAAGAGGCGGAAATTGAAAAGTTATATCAATTTTACTTGACAAAAGTTCCCTATGCTATTACGGGATTACCCATGAATATGGGTTATCTGGATTCCCAGCCCTATTCTAAAGCTTTTCGGCAGAAATATCCGAAAGTTAATGGCTTATTTTGGGGCTACCATTGGTTACAAGGAACCATGTATGACTTGCTTTATGAGAAAACTTTAGATGAACAAAAACAGGCTTATAAACAGGTGGGTAAACAATACCATACTAAGGAATTATATCGCACTGATCGAGCTTTTATGCCGATGTTTCCCGGACTTAGTCCCAAGTTTGCCCGACGTTTTCCCGAAATATCTAACACCTTCGATAACCTGCATATGTTGCACGATATGGTTAATGATATTCTGGCATCAGATTGGCTAACTCCCCAACAAAAAGACGAACAAATTACCCGCGCTATTTGGTTAGTAATGGCTGCTAATCATCAAGGAATGGCAGCGGGAAAAAATTATGGTGGTGAAGGACTACATGATCATCGTTTTCAGTCAGGAATTCCGGGGATGGGATTAATGCCAGCAGATATTTCTCATGAGGGTCACAATCACGAAAATCCTGATAATTCTGAGAAAAACCCTGATGATTCTCAGGGACATGAGGAAGAAGATCACCAACACCATAACCACGAAAATCACTCTCCGGAAAACCCTCCTAATACGGAGAAAAAACCTGACGACAGCAATGATCAAGAGGAACTGAAAAAATGAGAAGATTTTTATTAATTGCCGTCGGTTTAGTTGCCAGTTTTACTAATCCAGTTTTTGCCAACGATCATAACAATCTTGATTCTGGTCGTCCCCTTTCTTTTGATGATGCTGAGAGTATCGGTTTTGGGGAACAATCTATAGAATTTGGTACTGGGTTAGTCTTTCCTGAAAATAGTAATCTTGGGGGTGAGTTTGATATTGAATACCTCAACGGTATTATTCGCAATGGTCACATTATTATCGGCATCGATCCGCAAGTGGGAGGACGAGTTAATAGTGATGATACGGATTTTGATGTGGGAAATTTATCTGTAGGTTTTTTCTATAATTTCAATCGTGAATACGATAATGTTCCCGCTTTTGCTATTCGTACTGATTTAGGATTACCGACGGGAAATAATGCTCGGGGATTAGATTTTCGTCTGCGGGGAATTGCCAGTAAAACTGTTGGTCAATTCGAACGCTTACATCTTAATCTCGATTTAAACATAAAAACCGATCCCGATGACGGCGATCAATCTTTTTTACCGGCAGCAATTCTCGGTTACTCGCGACCAATTGGTTATCCGAAACGTTTTGATCGCACTTTTTTAGCAGAATTGGGCGTAATTACCAGCGATAATAGTCATGGTGGGGTTTTAATTCGCACTGGTATGGGAATTCGTCAGCAAATTAATCGCCAAGGTGTGATCGATTGGGGTATCGAGGGATATATTGCCACTAATGGCCATGATCAAAGTCAATTAAAGTTAAAAATCGGTTATTCTTTCGGATTTTAGGATTTTTCCCTAGCCTGCTATTAAAAGCTAAAATGGATGAAGTATTGGCTTAAATTTTGGTTTGACTGGGAGTACGAGGGGGTTTGGACGTCCACATCTTCTCATCCCTGAAAAGAACAGGGATATCTGATCAGTTGTCCGCAGGTAGCGACTCCCTATTCTCAGCTTCGTACCTCATCATTAAGATAACTGCTAGAGAAAAAAGGCTGTAAATCTGTTGTCATTCCCTTTTAAGTCGCAAAAAAGCTCTTTAACCGTTGTCGCAGCCAAGAGACGGGATTTTTCAGGTCTTCCGAGTCTAAAAGCCCCATTTCTCCCAATTTCTGCTGACATTCGCGCAATTCCTCTTGACGTTGGGTGAGTGCCTGAGTGAATTCCTCCGCTAGAGCCGGATAAGTAGTGATAAGATGCTGAAACCCCTGACGATCGAGCAAAAATAACAAGGTTTCCCCCACTGCTTGCATAGTGGTGGGATAGGGAACCTCTAATATTAACGGTAATTCCCCAAAATATTGACCTTTATTAAAAGTAAAAATTTTACGACTGATTTTATCGTTTTCATAAAAAGCATCCACTTGTCCCTGCAAAACAATACAGAAATAATTAGTTCTTTCTCCCTGTCTAATTAAAATATCCCCGTCCTGGAGATGTTTACGACAACCCATTTCAATTAATACACGCAATTGCAGATCGTTAAAATGTTTAAAGTAACTCACCTCCAATAACATTTCTTTTAACGATAGCGGTTTTGAAGGTTTAACTATCTCCTGATCCTGTTCCTTAACTGCCTCAAAACTGTCGGTATTATGCAACCATAACTCTCGCTGGGGAAAAGGAATCGTTATGCCCCGATGACGCAGATTATGCTCGATAATGAAGTGTAGGGAACTTCTCAGAAAAGCGGACCGTTCGACTTTTTCCACCCATACCCACAACTCGAAATTTAAAGCACTATCACCAAAACCGTTAAAAATCACCTTGGGAAGCGGATTAAAGGCAATTTCTCCCGACATATAGGCTGATTGCAGCAGAATTTCCGTTACTATCAAAGGATCCGTACCGTAGGCAACTCCCACCGGCACAATGACTCGAATGCGCGAGTCGGTATAATGCCAATTCTGGACGCGATTGCTAGTTAGGATTGTGTTAGGAACGATTAACTCTGCACCATCAACAGTGCGAATGGTGGTGGAACGAATCGATATTTCCCGGATATAACCCTTTGTTTGCTCAAATTCGATAAAATCGCCCACTTTTAACTTGCGTTCCACCAACAAAGTTAAACCACTGGTGAGATTCTTGGTTAACTCCTGCAAACCGAAACCGATACCCACCCCCAAACCACCAGCTAAAACAGCGATCGAAGCGAGATTGAATCCAGTCAATTGTAGGGCGATAATATAACCAAAAGCCCCAAAAGCAAAACTAGCCAGAGTTGCGATCGCTTCTCGATTACCCTCATCAAAACCGATACTTTTCAGCAGACGATTTTTTAGTAAACTTTTAAAAGCGATCGTCAGACAGGTGACAAGAATAAACAGTACAAGAGTACCAATAATCCAACCGAGAGTGATGGACACACCCCCAGCGCGCCAAAGGGGAGTGTAAAAAAAGGGCGTTAACCAAGCTGAGGGAGAGAAAGTCATCGCTAAAGTTTAGATTTGATAGGGATTACCCAAGCGATCCACAAAAACATTGTAATCTAAAGGTAAACGCCCCGGATTAAGCCGCGGTTCCGCCGCGTAACCGATGGGAACGACAACAGCGATCGCCAGATGGGGATGATCGGCAGCACCGATCACCGCTTTTACCTTGTCCTCGATCCAACCGTTGAGAAAACAACTAGATAAACCGAGACTTTCGGCAGCTAAAACCAGATGAGTAGCGGCGATCATCGCATCTTTAATCGCGTATTCCCGGGTTTTTTCGCCCAAATCCTTTTGAAATCCCGGGATTGCCTGTTTAAAATATTTTACCGTGCCTTCGCTCCAAGCACCTGTACTGAGGGCCTGTTCATAGATGGGGGTTAGATCTCCTCCTCCTGCGGCAGCATCGGCAGCGAAAACAAAAGTAACCGGCGCTTGGATAATTTGCTTTTGTCCCCAAGCGGCCTCGGCTAAAGCGGCCTTTTGTGCCTCATCTTGTACTAAAATAATTCGCCAATCTTGGATGTTGAAACTACTAGGTGCGGCAACGGTTAATTCTACTAGGGTTTTCAGCAGTTCCGGGGCGATCGGATCGGTGGTAAAAGTTTTAATGGAACGACGTTGATTAATCGCCGTGGGAACATCGAGAGGCAAGGTCATAAAGTCAGTGGATGAAGTTACATATTCCTAATTATTATAGGGTCAAGCTATCAGCCTCAGACTTCGGTGTGACAAAAGAGAAATAGTAAAACATCAGGGTTAAATTGTGGCAGTCAGAAAAAGATCGACTATACTGTTAAACTTAAACAGGTCATAACCCAATGACCATCTAGCTATCATCATGTCACCGCCACAAAAATCATTTTATGCTTTCTGAGCCGGAACCGAGCGACACTCTCACCACTGCCACCGTCAATATGGGCGATCAAAATACCGATATCAAGCCAATTTTAGCCTTAAAAGAGTTGGTCGCTAGTTTATATCGTGAACAAAACAAAGTTCAAAATCTCTTAAGTTCCCTCGGTTTTGCCCTGCGGAGTTTCAATAATTTAAACCAATTCCTCGATCTTACCCCCTTGATGGCCGCACGAGTGGCAGATGCAGAAGGAGGGGCGTTGATTTTGAGCAAAAATAACGGTCAAGTGGCCCTCGATCAACTCCATTGCCAAGATAATCAAATTAATGGGGAACTACGCCGACAATTAGAGGCAATTATCCGACAATTAAACCAAGAAGCGGCACTTGAGAATAAAAATAATCGATCGCTTCTCGATAGTCTCGATCATAAAATCCGGCAAACTCTCGGACAGGGTACGCAGGTTTATAGTACACCTGTTTTAGTAAAAAATAGTGAGCGGGGACGTTTATACGTTTTCAGTCGCGATCCTGATTATGGTTGGACACCCACCCGTCGTAAACTGCTGCAGCTAGTGGCCGATCAAACGGCGGTAGCTATAGCTAATAATGAATTAACGATCGAATTACGGGCCAAGGAACGTCAGGATCGAGAGTTAGAAATCGCTTCCGAAATCCAAAATCGTCTTTTACCTCGGCAATGTCCGAAAATTCAGGGGGTAGAATTGGCAGCCCACTGCAAAACGGCTAATCGCGTTGGTGGCGACTATTATGATTTTATCCCCTGCAACTACGATCAATTTAAACCAGCAACGGAGGCGGAAAGGGAAGCTAGTACCGCGCCTTGGAGTATAGTCATCGGTGATGTCATGGGTAAAGGTGTCCCAGCAGGATTATTGATGACCATGACCCGGGGAATGTTGCGAGCGGAAGTGTTAAATCGTCACTCCCCGGCCCAGATTTTGCGTCATCTCAATCGGGTTATGTATGCCGATCTCGATAATTCTCATCGTTTCGTGACATTATTTTATTCCGAGTATGATCCCCTGACGCGCCGTCTTGGCTACAGTAATGCTGCCCATTATCCCACCCTCTGGTGGCGGGCTAAAACGGGAGAGTTAGAGCCTCTCGACACGGAAGGGACATTAGTGGGTTTAGAGGCCGATTCTATCTATGACGATGCCCAAGTGCAATTAGAAGCGGGAGATGCGCTGATTTATTATACCGATGGCTTTACCGATGCAGTCAACTCGAAAGGGGAAAGATTTGATCAGAAAAATTGGCTATCGGCAGTTAAAGAAGCCTGTCAAAAGTACACCGATCCCGAACAGATTCTAGAATATTTATTTGGGAAAGTTGCCGCTTTTACCGGGTTGGGAAATGACAGTAGCGACGATATGACTTTAGTAGTTATGCGAGTGAAATCGGAGGAATAAATCATCACTTCCTAGCTCATAAATTAGCTTAATCCTGCTCTTGCCAAGGAGCGAATAAAGGCAATAACGCTAACCCGGGTAAAGCGGCGATTACCGTGATTAAAAAGAACCACGGCCAACCGATCGCCTCAGCTAAAACTCCGGCGGGAGCCACCAAAATATCGCGACTAAAGGCCATTAAACTCGATAAGAGGGCGAACTGAGTAGCGGTAAAACGAGCATTACAAAGACTCATTAAAAAAGCCACAAAAGCTGCAGTGACTAAGCCACCACAGAAGTTTTCAATATTAATAGCCAAGACCATAAAAGGATAATTTTGCCCTAAATTTGCTAAAATAAAATAGGCTAAATTACTAATAGCTTGCAAGCCACCAAAAATCCAGAGCGATCGATTAATTCCCCAACGACTTAACAGGGAACCACCTAATAAAACTCCCACCATAGTTGCTATCATGCCCATGCCCCCTTGGATCGCTCCGATATCGGTTTGACTGAAACCAGTTTTTAAGAGAAAAGGAGTCACCATATTATTAACTAAAGCATCCCCTAAACGATAGAGAACAATAAAGGCGAGAATACCGATTCCTTGACCGAATCGATAGCGTTGAAAAAACTCTTGGAAAGGCAACCAAACCGCCTCTAAAAGAGTTTGAGGAGTATCATCCCTAGGGGGAGTAGCCGGGGCGAAAAAAGACCAAATAATCGTTAAAGCCATCAATGCAGCGAGGAAAAGATAGACGAGAGGCCAGGGAAAGTGATCGGCTAAAATTAAAGCGATCGAACCGGTTAAAATTAAAGCCAAACGATAACCTAAAACCCCGATCGCTACCCCAGCCCCCATCTCCCATTTTTCTAAAATATCTGTGCGATAGGCATCATAGGCAATATCTTGGCTGGCACTAAAAAAAGCGATCAGTAAAGCATTAATTGCCAATAATTCTAAAGATCGTTGCGGTTGTTGAAAAGCCATGAAACCAATCGCTAAAGTTAAACAAATTTGAGCGATTAAAATCCAGCCGCGACGACGACCAAGCAGCGGGGGAAGATAGCGATCGAGTAAGGGAGACCACAGAAATTTGAGAGAGTAGGGGAGAGCGACTAAACTAAATAAACCGATCGATTTCAGATCAACTCCTTCGGTGGTCATCCAAGCTTGCAGGGTGCGACCGGTGAGAAAATAGGGCAATCCCGAAGCGAAACCTAAGAATAACAAAGCCGCCATTTTTTGACTGCGGAATACTTGCAAATAAGCGGAAATTTCTTTGATCATAGAGGTGGATAGGAGAATAGATTAGATTAAAGAATATAGTTAATTGACCCAAAAAGAAAGAAATTAGTTCTGACTGGCATCATCCCCCTCTTAACCATGGCCTGGCGATCAAAAAAAGTTCCCGAAAAATAGCAGTCTTTCCCCCAGCCGGGGCTATAGGCAGTAGAATAGATGAGATTTTGATTCAGTCGTCTTGAAAAATTGCGGTATTCTCCTTAAGATAGATGCTTGATTCCCCCAACTAAATCCCACCCCTATTTACCTTTCCCGGATAAGGACTGCCATCCCCACCTTCCCTGCCGACTCCTGTGATTAAAGTGGACTCCTGTTTTATCTCATACCTATTGTCTAATCCCTCCGACTCGGAAGCGACCGGTGACAATGCCACCATTACCATCGAGGTGCGTTTGGCCCAAAGCCAAGATCTCAAAAGCTTGGCGGAAATTCTCACCGATAGTTTTTTCCCCACGGCCAATTATTGGTCTTTTCTGCGTCCTATCTTTAAATTGGGCATTTACGAGGACTTACGGGGACGATTGCGCGCCGATACCCCCTACTATTACTGTCTGGTAGTCAGTCAAACCAGCGTCACCGCCACCGGTCCTCAGGAAGTTATTGTCGCTACGGCGGAAATCGGCTTAAAATCCAGTTCTTTTTTAGCCGTTCCCATTCCTTATATCTCTAATTTAGCCGTTAGTCCCGATCGCCGGCGTGCCGGTCTGGCCCGGAGATTGCTGCTCAAGTGTGAACAGATCGCTAGAGAATGGGGTTTTGAAGAACTTTCCCTCCATGTTCTCGATAATAATCTAGCAGCCCAGTCACTGTACTTAAGTAGCGGTTATCGTCTGCAAAAAACCGACGGTTGGTTGAGCAATTGGTTATTTAATCGACCACAAAAGTTATTTCTGCACAAAAAAATCAGCCAATGAGGAGTCAGGATTCAGGATTCAGGATTCAGGATTCAGGAGATTATTTTTATTTATTCTCCCCACTTCCCCACACCCCACACCCTACACC
>NZ_JADEXI010000823.1:0-1589 GCF_015207185.1 Microcystis sp. LEGE 08355
GCCGCAGGGCTTGCGGCGTCAGTCTGTAGAGCGACCATAAGACCAGAACAGAGTAAATCTGTTAAGGCAGGTGCGAAAAATCCTTCGGGACCCCAAGCAGAAACCCAAATCGTGAGGTTTGGGAATCACCGTCCGTTTACGGCGGCGAGGATGTCAACCTCGGCAAGATTAGACGAGGTAAAAAGCCCGTTTCTAATTGGGGGATAATTTTTGTAAACGATTGTATCCTATTAACTATCGTTATTATTTAGAGCGTCATGGGAAAAGTCATCGGCATCGACTTAGGGACAACCAACAGTTGTGTTGCGGTACTCGAAGGAGGTCAGCCGATTATAGTGCCCAACTCGGAAGGGGGAAGGACAACTCCTAGTATCGTGGGATTCGGCAAAGGCCAGCGCCTAGTGGGACAACTGGCCAAACGTCAAGCGGTCACTAATGCCGAAAATACCGTCTATAGCATCAAACGCTTTATCGGTAGGCGTTGGCAAGACACCGAGGTAGAAAGGGGACGAGTTGCCTATCATTGCCAACGCGGTCGCGATGATACCGTCAATATCAAAATTCGCGAGCGGGAATTTACCCCCCAAGAAATCTCGGCCATGATCCTGCAAAAATTAAAGGCCGATGCTGAGGCCTATCTGGGAGAACCGATTAACGAGGCCGTGATTACAGTTCCCGCCTATTTTACCGATGCCCAACGTCAGGCCACTAAAGACGCGGGGATAATCGCAGGACTAGAAGTATTAAGAATTATTAACGAACCCACCGCCGCCGCCCTAGCCTACGGTTTAGATAAACAAAACGAAGATCAACATATCCTCGTTTTTGACCTAGGGGGAGGAACCTTCGACGTTTCCATCCTGCAACTGGGGAAGGGAGTCTTTGAAGTGAAAGCCACCGCCGGCAATAACCATCTTGGGGGGGACGATTTTGATAACCTCTTAGTGCGGTGGCTGGTGGAGAACTTTCAAAGCCAAGAAAACATCGATCTGTCCAGCGATCGCATGGCGATCCAAAGACTGCGAGAAGCCGCCGAAAAAGCCAAAATCGAGCTTTCTAGCCTGATTACCACCTCGATCAATCTCCCCTTCATCGCCGCCGACGAAACTGGCCCTAAACACCTAGAATTGGAACTAACTCGCGCTAAATTCGAGGAATTAACCAGAGAATTAGTGGAAAAAACCCTGGAACCCGTACAACAGTCCCTCAAAGATAGCGAACTGCAGCCTAGCGATATCAATCGTGTCATTCTCGTCGGCGGTTCCACCAGAATCCCCGCCGTACAGCGATTAATCTCCCGTTTCTTTTCTGCAGGCCAGATCGATCGCTCTGTTAACCCCGATGAGGCCGTTGCTTTGGGGGCAGCGATTCAAGCGGGAGTTTTAGGTGGAGAAGTGGCAGATATACTCCTGCTCGATGTCACCCCCCTTTCCCTCGGCATTGAAACCCTCGGCGAAGTCTTTACCAAAATTATCGATCGCAATACCACTATCCCCACCAGTAAATCTCAGGTTTTCTCCACCGCTGCCGATGGTCAAACTTCGGTGGAAATTCATGTTCTGCAAGGGGAAAGGGCCATGGCCCGGGAT
>NZ_JADEXI010000824.1:0-1588 GCF_015207185.1 Microcystis sp. LEGE 08355
AGCGGCTAATGATTAATAATTTCTTTGTAAATCGCAAAACAGATAAAAAATTTCTATGAAAAAACTGGCAAAAATTGGCAAGACCAAAAATGCTGATCAGCTTGGAACAACTGAGATAGCGCATCGTCAATCTGGACATTCAAAATGTCACCAACTTGCCGTGATCCCGATGCTAATAGTCAGAGGGAGACTTGCATAATTTCAAAATCTAAGTTAATCTCTCCTAAAAGTCACCTTTAGGTATTTTGACTAAAAAGAAAGTTGCCTAACTTCTACTCTAGCCTCAAGGCTAATGCTGAAAGCTAGAATCATCGGCTTCATCGACTGGCTCTAGCTAACTCTTTACACCACAGGAGGTCTGTTTGAAAGAGACTTTTATCCACAACCCCATGACATCCGCTACCCCAGAACAGAATAGCAATGCTGAGTCTAACCGAGTCCGTTGCTCGGCTGCCCTGCTGGGATTAGCACTCTCTCTGGGAGTACCTAGCCTTCTCAACTCCACCTCAGAATCAGCCCAGGCCGCCAATTCTGTACCTCCGGAATGGGAAGTGATCGACCTGTCCCAAAAAGCCAAAGCTGCGGGTAAAGAACTAAAAGAACCGCAAATAATCCAATCCCAAGCACTTGCTACCGTCAAATTCATCGCCACATCAGTAGTTGACCATCAGGTAAAACCGGGAGAATCCCTGTGGAGTTTAGCCGACACCTATCAAACCACCCCTTCAGCGATCGCTACCCGCAATAATCTTTCCCCCCAATCCGATCTGATTATCGGACAAACCTTAAAAATTCCCACTCCTGAGCAGTTGCCCCCGGCAGCCCCGGCAGCAACTCCTGAGCAGTTGGATAGTTCCTCTGCTAGTCTGCGTCAAACCCGTCAACGTCTCCAAGAAAGTTTGGCCGCCTTGCGAACCGAGGAAACCCCCCATCAGTCCAATTCTGGGGAAACAGTAATCGTTACTGAAACTACCGCTCTCGTTCCCGATAATTCGCCAACTAGCGTCGAGATTCCCGTTATTGCTCCCGAAGAATCCCCTCGACCAACCAGCCAGGTGATCCCGATTCCCGTTCCCACCCCTGAAAGCGATCGCACGATAGCAACAATTCCCCTTAATCCTCCCTTGACAAGCAGACCGGAAATTCCCAGCGTCGCCCTACGAAATCCGGCTCCTGTGACTGAAATTCCCGCCGTTCCCAATCCTCGGGTCATAATTCCCCCAGAAAATCAAGTTTATCGGGTTCGGCCAGGGGATACCTTAAACACGATCGCTCGCGCTCTCGGCATCACCCCCGCCGAATTAGCCAGGGAAAACGGCATTGACAACCCCAACCGGATTAAAGTTAATCAAACCCTAGTGATTCCCGACCGCTCTGCCAACGCTAGAGTTAATCAAAATCTTACCCCCTTGGTCGGCGATCGCCCGAAATTGTCCTTTAACCCCAGCAATCGACAAAATTTGCCCGCCGCAACCGCCACCACGGAGACGGAAGAATTCCCCGAAAATATCACCGGCAGCTATCGGGAAAGATTGCGCCAAGAGGTGGCTAATCTGCGGGAAACTAACCTTTCGGAAACCCAGAAAAG
>NZ_JADEXI010000825.1:0-1581 GCF_015207185.1 Microcystis sp. LEGE 08355
GGTGTGGGGAGGGAAACCTCTTTCATCTTTGGTAGTGAAAATTTTTTCATCAGGACTGACGACCGACGACCGGCTACCGAAAACGAAGTTTCACTTTTTAGCATACCAGCGCCATAAAACTCGCGCTAAACGTTGGGGATCGTGACGAACTTTGGCAGTAACTTCATCTTCTGCCATTACATTCGCTAAAACAATGCGATAACCCATTTTTCCCACTTCCTCGCGATCTAAAAAGACGGGATGACTATGCTCTTGGGCGTATAATTGTAGGGATTGGGGCGATGGTGCAGTTCTTTGGGCCAAAACCGCATCAAAGACGCGTTCTTCACAAACTCCTTCGATTGCTCGCAAATGATCAGCTACCGAATAATTATCCGTTTCCCCCGGCTGGGTCATAATATTACAAACATAGACACGGGGGACTGTCACCTGTGCTAGGGCCTGACGAATTGCGGGAACCAACAAATTAGGGATAATACTGGTATAAAGACTACCCGGCCCGATAATAATATAATCTGCCTCCTTGATTGCCGCTAAAGCAGCAGGTAAAGCGACCGGATCGGCAGGATGACAGCCAATCTGACGAATTTGCCCCATAGCTTCGGTTATCTTCGATTCTCCCTCAATAATGCGCCCATCGGCTAACTTAGCCCAGAGACTAACATCGGTAAGGGTAGCAGGTAGCACTTTGCCGCGAATGGCCAAAACTTTAGCACTAGCATCGATCGCCTGTTCCAGATCGCCGGTAATCTCGGTCATAGCGCTGATAAATAAATTACCAAAACTGTGGCCCGATAAACCATCCCCGGCATGAAAGCGATATTGAAACAATTCCGTTAATAACTTTTCCTCATCGGCTAAAGCGGCGATACAATTGCGAATATCCCCCGGGGGTAAAATGCCCATTTCCCGGCGTAATCGGCCTGAAGAACCGCCATCATCAGCTACAGTGACAATAGCGGTGATATTGGAACTATACTGTTTTAAACCGCGTAAAAGCGTCGATAAACCCGTACCGCCACCGATCGCTACAATTTTCGGGCCGCGATGGAGACGACGATGGGTGCGTAGGAGATCAACTAATTCCTCCGATGCGTCCGGTTGTAGTGCTTCTGTAATCGTTTCGACGGTGCGACTCTGACCCCAGAATAACAAAAAGACACCTAGCAAAACCGCCAGCGGCCCGGAAACAGAATTAGGGACCAAACGGGCGATCGTTTCTAATGCTTGGGAAACAAACTCTAAAAAGCGATTAACCGGGGTTAATTTTACCCAAATAGCCAAACCGAAGGAGGTGAGAAAAACGCCGGTTAAACTAATTAAAAGCCAGCGTTTGACAAAAAGACCGGGAGAAAGCCATTTAAACCAACGATTAACCCGTTTAGGCGTTTTTCTGCCCACAGAAGCGGCTATTTTTCCCTTCTGAGCGTTGAGTTCCCGTAGCGTTTGTTTAAATGGACTCATAGATGTGGCCTGGCAGCGAACGCATTGATTCTGGAGAGACTGTAGCCGAAAAAGGGGACAAACTCAAGCTTAATTAGGGTCTGCTGAAAAAGTTTTTTGTGGGGAGAGGGTGTGGGG
>NZ_JADEXI010000826.1:0-1580 GCF_015207185.1 Microcystis sp. LEGE 08355
CCCTATCCCCTGAATACTGACAAGGCTGCCTCCCGGGATATAATCAGAGTTTGCCGAATCTTAAATCATCCCCTCAGAATTGATGCGATCGAGATTTGGTTTTTTATCTTGTTAAATATAGCCCAACGAGAGAGGACGAACCATGGAAAATAAAAATATGTTGATGATTCCCGGCCCCACACCAGTGCCGGAAGCGGTATTATTGGCTATGGCTAAAGCGCCTATAGGTCATCGGACCGGTGCTTTTAGCAAGGTAATCGCCGAATTAACCGAAAATCTTAAATGGTTGCATCAAACCAGTGGCGATGTCTTAATGTTAACCGCTTCGGGAACCGGTGCCATGGAAGCGGGAATTATTAATTTTCTCAGCCCCGGCGATCGAGTTTTGGTGGGGGATAATGGTAAATTTGGGGAACGTTGGGGGAAATTAGCGAAAGCCTACGGCTTAAATGTGGATTTAGTTAAGGCAGAATGGGGTAAACCCCTAGATCCAGAAGCATTCACCGCTAAACTGACCGAAGACAAGGAAAAAACCATCAAAGCGGTAATTATTACCCATTCGGAAACTTCCACCGGGGTTCTCAATGACTTGGAAAGCATCAACAAAGCGGTAAAAGACCACGGGGAAGCTTTAATTATCGTCGATGCTGTCACCAGTTTAGGAGCTTATCATATTCCCATCGATGAATGGGGTTTAGATGTGGTCGGTTCTGGTTCCCAGAAAGGTTATATGATTCCTCCCGGTTTAGGTTTTGTTTCCGTGAGTAAAAAAGCTTGGAAAGCCTACGAAACCGCCAAACTGCCCCGTTTTTATCTGGATTTGGGCAAATACAAAAAAGCCACCGATGAGGATAGTTCCCCCTTTACCCCTCCAGTTAACCTGATGTACGGTTTACAAGCTTCTCTGCAAATGATGAGAAGGGAGGGATTAGCGGCAATTTTCGCCCGTCACCAACGCTTAACGAAGATGACTCGGTCCGGTATGCGCGCCCTGGATTTGCCCCTCTACGCGGCGGATTCCTCGGCTTCCACGGCGATTACTGCCGTGGCCCCCACTCTGGTGGATGCGGAACAAATTCGCTCGACTCTCAATAAAAAGTTCGACATCGCTGTGGCTGGTGGTCAGGATCACCTCAAGGGTAAAATCTTCCGTATCGGTCATTTAGGTTTTGCTAGTGAGAGGGATATCCTCACGGTTATCGCTGCCATTGAAGCGACTTTAATCGAGTTAGGTGTCGAAGGTGTCACCCCCGGCGCCGGTGTGGCTGCCGCTGCCTCGGTGATGGTGCAGGGTTAATCTTGGTTTGGCTTTTCCCCTTCTCCCCCTATCCATTAGTCACATCTTTCTTAACATAAAATTTGACAAAGAGAGAAAAGTGTGCAGAATGGCTCAAGGGGGTTCTATGGGGGAACTAATTTGATCAGATAGTTTCCAAGTCTGGCTGATATCCTGTCATCGGAAATTTTGGGTCTGAAACCCCGCCGTTCTAGGTTGGCTTTACGTTAGAATTAAAAGGCCAGTCTCGAAAACCAAGTGGACGGCGCAGCACCGTTCGGCTGAGCTCACGGCCGAAGCCTTG
>NZ_JADEXI010000827.1:0-1557 GCF_015207185.1 Microcystis sp. LEGE 08355
TTACTATTGTCACTCAAAAATTTATAAAATGTGGGTAGATGCCATATCTCGTTATGCTGTTCAGTCAAATATTAATTCTGAAGAATATAAATCTCTTCCTATTATTTTACCTCCTCTTGAAAAACAAATCGAAATTAGTGAGCATATCACAGCAATTCGTAATCAAGCCAAACAACTCCAACAACAAGCCAAAGACGACCTAGAAAAAGCTAAACAGGAAGTCGAAGCCATGATTTTAGGTGATGACTAAAAGCCTAATTTATCTTGAAAACCATTAAATTAAGTAGCTGGTTATAATTAAATTAAAAATGGATTTTGCCTTTAATCCCCCCTTGATCCCCCCTTGATAAGGTAGGGTTGATTCATGAATCAACCCTACCCTTGATAAGGGTGGTGTCTGATAATTTTTAACGCCTACCTACTTAAAAAGGAGAAAATCTCAGGCAAACTTTCATAAAAGAAACCCTTAAAGTTGGGTTTCTACGAAACTGAGGGTCTTCACCCTAACATTTTTAATACAATCGACCGCGCCAACTTTGGGGACGGGTAAAAGCAGAGATAAAAATGCGGATAACTGCCAGCGGATCCGCTAGGGGAGATAGCCAAAATAATCCTGAAGATAGATTGACTTTTTCGCCCCGATAGTAGCTAGGAGAGACAGCCAATAAAAGGGCAAAACGAATCAATAACAGCAGCAGGTTTAAAGTCAAGACAATTTTTAAACTCAGGAAATTGTAGCCAAAAATCAAAGCTGTGAGCAGTAAAGGGGTGATAATTATCGGTAATCCCTGAGTAAGAGCTAATAAGGCTAAATCGCCCCATAATTGCCCCTGATAGGAGGCATCTTTGAGGTCAAGGGATCTGCCCCATTCGCGCCAAGTTTCCTTAAGTCCTTCGTACATCCGCACGCGAATCAACTTCGCCCCATCGAGAAATCCCACCCGATAGCCTTTCGTTGCCGCTAGACGGGCGAGGGTGACATCATCGCAAAAAGAACCTTTTGCCCCGCTATAACCGTCTAAAGCCGCTAAAACTGACCGCCGGCAGAGAAAACATTGACCATTGGCCATGATTCGTTGGGGATCTTGCCCGCGCACTCCGGCCGCATCAAAGCGATAGAGCAAAGTCATCAATAAAGCCGGCTGTAACCACCATTCTCCCGGATAGGAGAGGATAAATTGCGGCGACAGGGAAACTAAATCGTAACCTTCTGCGATCGCAGCTTTAACTAAACTAGCCACTAAATTTGCTTGGGGTTGGGTATCGGCATCAATGCCCAAAATCCAGTCACTTTTAGGAGAACTAAACAAAAAACCATTGTGTAACGCCCAGGGACGACCTACCCAATCGGGGGGCAAAGGATAATCGGTTTTCAAGCGAAAGCGGGGGTCTTTTGCCGCTATCTCTTTGACTTTTTCCCGCGTACCATCTTGGGAATTGCTATCGACAATCAGAATTTCTCGCACTTCGTAACTCTGTTGACTCAATCCCCTTAAACAACCGTCAATCCTGGCCACTTCGTTTAACGTCGGCACAATCACGCTTACTGTCCCTAAC
>NZ_JADEXI010000828.1:0-1555 GCF_015207185.1 Microcystis sp. LEGE 08355
GCAGCTTAACCATTTCCCCTTAACCCTTACTGCTCCCCAGAATATCACCTAGTTTTTGTATAAATTTATACCCGACTATTTTTATCGGGTATATTTGACACCAAGATTTTGCCAGTGATAGGATGCTTGTAGATTCAGTTGACGGCAAGACAGGAAAATCATGACCCTAGCGACAAACATCGAAACCTCAAAATTCATCCCCACCTTTACCCGCTTGGTTTCTAAGGAAGGAGGGACTTCTTACCCCCTGAAAGCGCTGAATATCTGCGAAGAAACCTTTGCCCCCCTGGAAGTGGACTACGATTACGACCTCATCCGTCGCACCGTCACCAGAGAAAGCATTCAAGCAGGTCCCAATTCCATCTGGCGCTATCGTTCCTTTTTGCCGGTAGAAAGTGAAAATCCCATCGATGTGGGTACGGGTATGACTCCCCTAGTTAAATCCCACCGTTTAGCCCGGCGCTTGGGTCTCAAAAATCTCTACATTAAAAATGATGCCGTCAATATGCCCACTCTCAGCTTCAAAGATAGAGTGGTATCCGTCGCCCTTACCCGGGCCAAAGAATTAGGTTTTACCACCGTTTCCTGTGCTAGTACGGGAAATCTGGCCAATTCCACCGCCGCTATTGCCGCTCACGCCGGTTTAGACTGTTGTGTTTTCATTCCCTCCGATTTAGAAGCGGGTAAAATTCTCGGAACCCTAATCTATAATCCCACGGTAATGGCGGTTAAAGGCAATTACGATCAGGTTAACCGTCTCTGTTCAGAAGTGGGCAATACCTACGGTTGGGGTTTTGTCAACATCAATCTGCGCCCCTACTATTCCGAAGGTTCCAAAACCTTAGGCTTTGAAGTAGCCGAACAATTAGGCTGGAAACTCCCCGATCATATTGTCGCACCTTTAGCCAGTGGTTCGCTCTTTACCAAGATTTATAAAGGCTTCCAAGAATTCATTAAAGTCGGTTTGGTGGCAGATAAAGCAGTGCGTTTTAGTGGCGCTCAAGCGGAGGGTTGTTCCCCCATTGCCCAAGCTTTCAAGGAAGGACGGGATTTTGTCGCCCCAGTTAAACCCAATACTATCGCCAAATCGATCGCTATTGGTAATCCCGCCGATGGTGTTTATGCCCTTGATATTGCCCGTAAAACTGGCGGTAATATTGAATCCGTTACCGATGCCGAAATTATCGAAGGTATTAAACTTTTGGCAGAAACGGAAGGCATTTTCACGGAAACCGCGGGCGGTACGACTATCGCCGTCTTGAAAAAATTAGTAGAAGCGGGTAAAATCGACCCCGAAGAAACCACGGTCGTTTATATCACTGGTAATGGTCTAAAAACCCAAGAAGCGGTACAGGGTTATATCGGTGAACCCCTGTTAATCGAACCGAAATTAGAAAGCTTTGAACGGGCTCTCGAACGTTCCCGCACCCTCGAACGCCTCGAATGGCAACAGGTTCTCGTCTAGAATTGATGTTCGGGGATGATGGGGCGATTAAGCTAAGACGCATTTTAACCGCCTATCCTTAGATTGGCTCAATCTTCCCCCCCCTTGCCC
>NZ_JADEXI010000829.1:0-1553 GCF_015207185.1 Microcystis sp. LEGE 08355
AGACAGTCTATCTTTCTCTAAAAAAATGGAGAATCACGTTGGGGAACCCTTTGGTATTTTATCCATGACTACAATGCACAGCAAAGCAAAGGATTAAGCCGCCATCACTACTACCGAATCACCACCTAAAGGGGATGGCTATTCCTAGGGTATAGGCAAGGGGGATGAGGAAATTATTTTTTTCCCCGCGGTTGGTTGAGTCTAGAAAGTTTTTCATTATTCTCGAAGTCGTTGAGCTTTTCTGGTTCGGTATATTTTCAGAGAATTTTGGCGGTTTCCAGGAGATATTTCTCTAGTTGGGCTTTTTCTTGCAGGGGTATCCCTAGCATAGCTTTTTTCCTTGTATTTCTTTCTATTTTCTCACAACTCAGGCATGAGTAATTATACTCATGCCTGAGTTGGATGCGGCCTGTAGTTTTCCATGATAGTTTAGAGACAGTAAAAAATGGTGGAAAATACTGGTTATAGCCTTGCACTGACGATGTTTTTCAGCAGTCCAGAGTAAGGTTTGATTGATAGGGGAGCAAGTGTCAACGTTTTGCCCTAGCATTTGGAGCTAGAACTAGGCTTTATCTGGGAGAATGAAAATCTTTCGGTTATCTTGGCTGGAAACTTAGCCCATTGTCAAGCTCGTGCGCTCGTTGTTAAAGGCCAAGTTACTCCAATTACTCAAAATTTTATGAAGCATTTGAGTAAACACCTGACTTGATCGATGACAATGGCTCTATCCCGTTCTAGCTGTCAATAATTATGCAAAGTCTTTTTCAACGTTCCCTAGCTGAGACCAATTCTGGGGAAGAAGATATCCGTAGTCGTATTCTACAGGCCGCTTTACGTTTATTTGCCGCTAAGGGTTATGAAGGAACCACGACCAAAGACCTAGCAGGAAGCGCAAATGTGGCAGAAGGAACTTTATTTCGTTATTTTCCCAACAAAAAGGCGATTTTAATCGAAGTGGCCACTAGGGGATGGGTGGATATTCTCACCGACTTGCTGACGGAATTGAGCGAAATGGGCAGTTATAAAGCGGTAGCGCAGGTGATGCGACGTAGGGTGTTGAGAATGCGAGAAAATAGCGATTTATTGCGAGTTTGTTTTATAGAGGCACAATTTCACCCCGAATTAAAAGAGCGGATTCAATCGGAGGTAATTGCCAAAATGACCGATGTGGCCGAGGCTTTTTTTCAAACAGCGATCGATCGTGGTATCTATCGTCCCATGAATCCGAAAATTGTGGCCCAGGTTTTTCTAGGAATGTTCGCAATTGCCGGTTTTTCCAGTGAAACTATTTTAGATAGTAATGCTTCCCCCTTAGCTTTACAAGAAATGGCCGAAGGTATTGCCGAAATTTTTCTGAATGGAGTGTTAGTTAAGTAGTCGTGCAAAATTAATTTCCTAGTCGAGACTCCGAGACAGCTAATCTAAAGATAGGCGGTTAAAATCCGTTTTAGCTTACTTAAGTAGGTAGGCGTTAAAAATTATCAGATGCCCCCCTTATTAAGGGGGGATTAAAGGGGGGACTAAGGGGGGATCGGCACCCCCCTTATCAAGGG
>NZ_JADEXI010000830.1:0-1551 GCF_015207185.1 Microcystis sp. LEGE 08355
ATTTGAATTCTTTTCTGAACAAAACCCCCTACTATCTGTTGTCAAGGTTCAGTTTTTAGCTTGGTTATCGCTTTTTCCATTGTACCTTAAAGCCGTCCTAAAAGGACGGGGTTTTAACCCAAATTTTCGATAAAGGCCGATGTGCTTTTTTCATAAGACTAGACCAAAACGAGGGTGAGTTAATAAGATAACCCACCCTGAAAGAGATTTAGCGATCAACTGACCCCATAATAATATCAATACTGCCTAAAATCGCCATAATATCGGCAACTTTTACCCCTTTGAGGATATGAGGCAGAATTTGAAGATTATTAAAATCGGCGGCCCGAATTTTCCAACGCCAAGGGAAAACATCATCATTACCGACGATAAAGATACCTAATTCCCCTTTACCACTTTCCAAGCGCACATAATGTTCACCTTTAGGAATCTTAAAAGTGGGGGCGACTTTTTTGGCGATATATTGATAGTCAAAATCATTCCAAGCTGATTTTTTCCCTTCTGCCATCCGTTTTGCTTCCAGATTTTCGTAGGGACCACCGGGTAAACCTTTCAGTGCTTGCCGGATAATTTTCACCGATTCGCGCATTTCCCGAATCCGCACCAGATAACGAGCAAAACAATCGCCGGCAGTTTCCCAATGCACTTCCCAGTCAAAATCGTCGTAACACTCGTAATGGTCAACTTTTCTTAAATCCCATTTCACCCCAGAAGCGCGCAACATCGGACCGGATAAACCCCAGTTAATCGCTTCCTCTCTGGTAATGCAGCCTACCCCTTCAATACGACGGCGGAAAATCGGGTTATTAGTGATTAATTTTTCGTATTCGTCCACTTTCGGGTCAAAATAATCACAGAAATCCTCGCACTTATCCACCCATCCGTAGGGTAAATCTACCGCCACGCCACCAATACGGAAATAATTATTATTAATTAACCGCATTCCCGTGGCAGCTTCCCAGAGGTCATAAATCATCTCCCGTTCCCGGAAAATGTAGAAAAAGGGAGTTTGTGCGCCTACATCCGCCATAAAGGGGCCTAACCAGAGTAAATGGTTAGCGATGCGGTTGAGTTCCAACATAATCACCCGGATATATTGCGCTCGTTTGGGAACGGCGATATCGGCTAATTTTTCGGGAGCATTGACTGTAATCGCCTCATTAAACATCCCTGCGGCGTAATCCCAACGACTAACGTAGGGAACGTACATGACATTGGTGCGATTTTCGGCAATTTTTTCCATGCCCCGATGAAGATAACCGATCACGGGTTCACAGTCAATCACGTCTTCCCCGTCAAGGGTGACGATTAAGCGCAAAACACCGTGCATCGACGGGTGATGAGGTCCCATGTTTAAAACCATGGGTTCTGTTCTCGTTTCAATTTTTGCCATAGGGCTACCGATGATCCCGAAAATCTTTTTAAAGTTATTATAAGTAAACGCCTTGACAATACACAAGGACTATCGGGTATCAGTAATCAGTGATCAGTAATCAGTAATCAGTAGTCAGGAGATTATTTTTATTTATTCTCCCCACTACCCCACTACCC
>NZ_JADEXI010000831.1:0-1548 GCF_015207185.1 Microcystis sp. LEGE 08355
GTACACAGCTTACTTCATTGAGAAAGTTTAATTCTTCTTGCTTTTTCCAATCGGTTAGCATTGAAGAAGTTTGAGCGTAGCCTACTCTTTCTTGCTTTTCGTACCAAGCTTGTGTTCTGAGATGGAGTGCCTTATTGTAAACCAATCTTACACAGCCCAAAGTGCGCCGCAATAGCGACTCTTGTTCGGGTGTGGGGTAAAATCGAAACGAATAGGCTTTTTCCATACCTCACATTTTAGCATATATTTCGTAAACGATGCTCATATTTAACAGTAAAGCCGTCGTAGAACGACGGGGTTTCAGACCCAAAATTTTCGATGAACCCGACCACCGATGTCTTCGAGAAGCGGATCGCCGCTTTAGAAGGAGGTGCAGCGGCCCTGGCCACCTCTAGCGGTCAGGCGGCGCAATTTCTAGCGATCGCTAATATCGCCGGTGCGGGGGATAATATCGTTTCCACTAGCTACCTCTACGGCGGAACCTATAATCAGTTCAAAGTCTCCCTACCGCGTTTAGGAATAAATGTCAAGTTCGTCGATGGCGATGAGGCCGAGGCTTTTCGAGCGGCGATCGATGATCGCACCAAAGCCTTATACGTCGAGACGATCGGCAATCCCCGATTTAATATTCCCGATTTTGCCGCCTTGGCCCATATCGCCCACGAGAACGGCATTCCCCTCATCGTCGATAATACCTTCGGCTGCGGCGGCTATCTCTGTCGCCCGATCGAACAGGGGGCCGATATCGTGGTGCAATCGGCGACCAAATGGATCGGCGGTCACGGCACTTCCATCGGCGGAGTAATCGTCGATTCGGGTAAATTCGACTGGGGAAACGGCAAATTTCCCCAGTTTACCGAACCCGCGCCGGGTTATCACGGGTTGAATTTCTACGAGGTGTTCGGACCGTCCGGCCCTTTGGGCAATATCGCCTTTATTATCCGGGCCCGGGTGGAGGGATTGCGGGATTTTGGGCCCGCCTTGAGTCCGTTTAACGCATTTTTACTGCTACAGGGATTGGAAACCCTCTCCCTACGGGTCGATCGTCATGGATCCAATGCGTTGGCCCTAGGGAACTGGCTCAAAGAACAGCCGCAGGTGGAATGGGTCGATTATCCCGGATTACCGGAACATCCTTACCACGAACGGGCGAAGAAGTACCTAAAACACTGCTTCGGCGGGGTTTTAGCCTTCGGGATTCGGGGCGGTTTCGAGGCCGGGCGGAATTTTATCAACCGGGTGAAACTCGCCAGCCATCTCGCCAACGTGGGGGACGCAAAAACCCTGGTTATCCATCCCGCCTCGACGACTCACCAGCAGTTAAACGAGGAAGAACAGCGATCGGCGGGAGTAACGCCCGAATTAATCCGCGTTTCCGTGGGTTTGGAACATATTGACGATATTATCGAGGATTTCCAGCAAACTTTCCAGAGTTTATAACCCACCACCCCCCGCCCATGGATCGCCTAGACTTGATCTCCCCGGAAACCCGTTTCTATTCCCCACCGCATCCTTTTGTTCTCGAATCGGGGGCGGTTCTCGAAAGGG
>NZ_JADEXI010000832.1:0-1545 GCF_015207185.1 Microcystis sp. LEGE 08355
TCTATCCCCAGTGGCACGACAATTCGCATTACCGGCTCTTCCAGTATGGTACAGATTAATTAAGCCTTAAAAGCCGCTTTAACTGCCAAATTTCAGGGGGTAGAGGTCTTGACAAATGCTCAAGGATCTGATAGGGGATTAGAGGAAGTGGCCCGGGGGGCGATCGATATTGCGGCGGTGTCACGACCTTTAACCGAGTCGGAACGATCTCAGGGATTGGCTTCTAGTCCGATTGTTCGAGATGCGATCGCTATTGTGGTGGGGGTAAAAAATCCCTTTGCGGGGGGGTTAACCACTACCCAAGTTAAAGATATTTTTACCGGAAAAATCACCTCTTGGTCGGAGGTGGGCGGTTCTGCTGCTACTATTCAAGTGATTAATCGTCCTCCGATTAGTGGCACTTATCAAAGTTTTCGTCAGGAAGTCCTGCAAGGGGGAGAATTTGGTAGGGGAACTAATTTTAAAATGATGGAGATGGATGCCACCACCCCAATTTTGCGAGTTTTGGGACTGAATGGCATTAGTTACGCAACCTATAGCCAAATTGTCAACCAAAAAACCGTCAGGGCGATCGCTATTGAGGGAATTTTACCTAGTGAACCTAATTATCCCTGGCAGCGTACCCTTTACTACGTTTACAAAGAACCTGCTAGTGAAACGGTCAAAGCTTTTATGGGTTTTGTGGCCTCTAGTGATGGTCAAGAAGCGATTTTTCGGGCCAATGAAGACCTACAAAAGTAGTTAGCGAGAATATCTGAAAATCTGGGAAATTTTACGCCTTGCATGACTAGGGTAAGCATTGTCTATTTTACCGTGGAGACGGGGAGGCATTGAGAATGGTTAGCTGAACACCATTATCTTTTTCATAAACGATCGCCACGGGAATGGTCAACCGGGGAGCCTTTTTCGGTAAGGCGGGGAAAATATAGGCATAACCGTCTCCTTTGAGAAGAAGTCGCCAAACTCTGGGGTTGTTAGAATTGCTCAGGTCGGTGAGTTCTTCACCAAGGAGGCGATCGTAGGCTTTGCGATCGCCGATGATCCGCAAGTCAGTCGGGTTATCGAGGGGGTTATCGAGTTTGCGTCCTAAAGGGGCATTTTTGGACATCAGGAGGGTGACGACAGGCAGTGAGGAGGTGTCGTTGACGGCATCTTTCCAAGCATCCGCTTGGGCTTGCCAACGGGCCAGCCAAAAGAGGGCGGTGAGGATAAAGAGGACGATAATTAGCTCATTCAGCAGAGAGGCGAGAAAGTTAAGAATCTTTGTCTGGGCTTCATTGAAAGTAAAGGGCAATCTTCGTAGGTATTTACTGCCCCATTTTTGGCCCCAGTGCAGGGTGACGAGAATAGCTAAGACTGTCACACCCAAAACGAGAATGGTTCTCAGGAAGGCGAGGGGTTCCCCGAAAAAGGTTTGGAAGGCGGCAAGATAAAAGGATTCGCCGGGTAGGTTAAGGGTGGTGACTTCGAGTTGAAAGAAGCTGAAGTAAGTCCAGCGATAAGTCCATCCAGTAAAGTACAGGCCGGCGGCTAACAAAGCCAGCA